>CBDUZK010000199.1:0-3908 GCA_965371675.1 uncultured bacterium
GCCGAATCGTTCCCGACGACCGCTTCTTTTCCCGGGAGGATAACGATGGACCAATCCGGTTCGGAGAAAAAGGGACTCCTGCGTGAGTTGTACGATACCTTCTTCGGCAGAACGTGGCCGATGTGGGTGGGTGGAATCCTGCTCGGCGTGGGCAATATCTGCCTCTTCATTGTCCTGAAGCCCTGGGGTGCTTCCGGGGGTGTCAAGAACTGGGGCGACAACATCTTCAACGCGCTCGGCATGGAGTTCGCCAACAAGGGGCCGATTACCCAGTTCCCGTACTCGGTCCTGTGCATCCTGATAATAGCCGGGGCATTTGCCGCGGCGCTCCTCGCGAAACAGTTCGGCATCAGGTTCCCGCCGATCGGCGAGCTGTTCAAAGGGCTCATCGGGGGCGTCCTGATGGGGGTCGGCGCCATGGTCGGCAAGTCCTGCACCATCGGCGGATTCTTCAGCGGCTTCCCCGCGCTCTCGCTCGGCGCAATCGTATTCACGGTCGGCCTTGGAATCGGCACGTGGCTCGCGGTCAAGTACCTGCTCTTCGAAGTCGAGAAATGCCCCAGGCTCAGCAGCGGCAAGACCGCGACGCTGCTCTCCGCGGGCAAAGGCAAAGGAGCCTGGCAGCCCGTCGTCGGCGTGGTGGTCCTGATCATCGCGATGATAGTGGCTTTCAGGTACGCGGGCAGCAGCAAAGTGCTTGCATGGTATGCGTCCCTCGGCCTCTTCTTCGGTGTGGTCTGCCAGCGGTCACGCTTCTGCCTGGTCAGGTCCCTGCGCGAGCCCTTCATGTCGGGCGACTCCCGTCCCGCGGTCGCGGTAATCGCGGGCATCCTAGTTTCGATGCTCGGGTTCACGGTCATCAAATACATGGGCATCAGGCCGGAAATGACATGGGTCTGGCCCCACTTCTGGCTGCCGGCCGCCATCGGCGGCATCGTCTTCGGGGTCGGGATGACCATTGCCGGCGGATGCACGGTCGGCTCGCTCTGGCGTGCCGGTGAAGGCCACGTCAAACTCTGGGCCGCGATTGTCGGCATGATGGTCGCGATGCCCTTCACGGAAAAGTTCATCGCCGCGCCGTTCTTCAAGGCGCTGCCGGCCGGGCTGAAGCAGCAGTTCTTCCTCCCGGACAAAATCGGCTACGGGGCCGCGGTCGGTGTATTCCTGCTGATACTCCTGCTCTGGTATCTCTTCGTCAAATGGAACGAAAAGTCCGGTAAGTTCTCGGCGTTCTAGCGGAACGCCGACAGGCTCGGGCAGGAGCCGGGTTACCCCGGTTTCCTGCCCGAATGCTGTGCGGGCGGAGAAGACAGGAGGGGGGAGGAGTCAACCACGGATAGACACAGATAAACACGGATGAGGGCGGAGGATTGAAGATAGAGGAATGAGGACGGAGGAGCGAAACCCGGGACGCGTCGGACGCAAGTCAAAAGTCAAACATCAGAATGCAAAAGGCAAGACGAGGACTGAGGACAGCAAAGACCTGTCACTGCGAGGGCTGTGAAGCCCGTGGCAGTCTCAGGCTGCTCAGCGCGTCAGGATGACCTTGCGGATGCGTGAGGCCTGACGCTCTACGCCCGACGCCTCACGCACGAAGTAGACACCCGGACTCAGATGCCGGACATCGTTGGCGCCCGGTCGCGGCCGCGCCACGGCCCTGCCGCTCACGTCGAGCAGTTCAGCCGGCTCCTTTCCTTCCAACAGCAGCACGCCGCGCACGACAGTCGGCATCTTCGGCTCCGCCTTCATCCTTCCGCCTTCATCCTTCCGCCTTCGCTCTTCCGTTCCCACGTGCACGCTGTCCCGGATTACGGTCACGCCGCTGCCCCGGTAGTCGGCCACGTAGACCCGTCCTTCCTCCTCGTTCCCGGCCAGCGCTATTGGCATGCGCCCGACCGGTAGAACGCTGACCACGCTGTTCGTGAGCGCGTCGATGACGGTCACGGTCGAGCACCGCACCGGGGGCTCTGTTACGTCTCCGAAGTTCGCCACGTACACCAAGTCGCTGGCCGGGCAGCAGTACACCGCCCGCGGCCAGGCTACTCCCGAGATAGTCGCCACCAGGCTGTCGCCGGCTGCGTCGATAACCGAAACGCTGCTCGACAGCATGTTCGTGACGTACACCCTGCTCCGCTCCGGGAAACAGCCGACGGACGCCGGGTAGCGCCCGACCGGAATCCTGGCCAGCACCTGGCTCGACGCGCCGTCTATCACGGTCAGGTCCTCGGTGGCGAGGTTGGCGCTGTATACCTTGTTGGCCACCGGGTCGCAGGCCAGCGCAGATGGAATCTGTCCCTCCACGTCCAGCACGGCGGCGACGCTGTCCGTGGCGCAGTCGATGACGACCACGGTATCGGTCATGTAGCTCGAGCAGTACACCCGGTCCTCGGTGGGGTTGTGGCATATCGCCCATGGTGTGTTCGGAACCGCCAGCGTCGCGACGACCTGGTTGGTCGCGCCGTCGATAACCGAAACGCTGTTGCCGAGTTCGTTCGCGCAGTACACCTTGTTCTGCGCCGGGCTGCAGCATATCGCCCGCGGCCGGTCCCCGACCCCGATGCGTGCCGCGACGCCGTTGCTCGCCCCGTCGATGACGACCACGCTGTCACTGCCCGCGCCCGCGCAGTACACCCGGTTGCTGGTCGGATTGTAGCACAACGCCATGGTCTCCCGGCCGGTCGCCACGCTCGCGAGCACGGCATTCGTCCTGCCGTCGATGACGGTCACCTTGCCGTTCTCGGACGAGTTCGCCACGTACGCCTTGCCGTCAACCGGGTTGTAGCAGACCGCGGCCGGCTCCTCGCCCACCACCACCTCGGCGCTGACCGAATTCGACCAGCCGTCGATGACGCTCACCTTGAAACCGAGCCGAGTCGCGCAGAATACCTGGTTCGCTCCCGGCCGGCAGCACAGGGCCGCTGGCTCCTCGCCGACATGGACCCGGGCAATCAGCGTGTCGCCGAGCCCGTCAATCACCGCGACGTCGTCGCTCCACTCATTCGCGCAGTAGACCTTGTGCGCGCCAGGGATGGACGCCAGGTACAGCGGGACGTCGCCGACATGGATGGTAGCGATCACGCTGTCGGTCGCCCCATCAAGGACCGACACGTTGTCGTCCCAGACATTGGTGCAGTACACCTTGTTCACCAGCGGGTTGTAGCACACCCCGTAGGAGTAGGCGCCGACCGTCACACTGCTCAGCAGGCTGTCGGTCGCGCCGTCGACAACCCATACCCAGTCGTACCACCGACCCACGGTGCTGTACACTTTGTTGTTGAGCGTGTTGTGGCACAGCCGCGATGTCGAGTAGGCGGCGGGCACCGTGGCAATGATGCTGTTGTTCGAGCCGTCAATGACGACCAGCCCGGAGCCCGACGCGCAATACACCTTGTTGCTGACCGCGTTGTAGCACAGGTCGTTCGGAGCATCGACCGCCACGGTCGCGATGACCAGGTGTGTCGCGCCGTCGATGACCGACACCGTATTGCCTGCCCGGTTCGCGCTGTAGACTCGGTTCTCGATTGGATTGTAGCACAGATGGGTCGGGCCCGAGCCGACCGGGACCAGTGCCACGATCTGGTTCGTTGCGCAATCGATGACCGCCAGCCGGTCCGAACCCGGGTCGGCAACATAGACCTCGTTCTCGGCCGGGCTGTAACACAGCGCGGCCACGTCCGGCCCGGCCGGAATCCGGGCAACCCGCTCACGCGATGCGCAATCGATGGCGATGACGCAGTCACGTCCGCCAACGTACATCACGTCCTCGGTTGTGGAATAGGCCAGGGCTTCGGGACACGCCATCCCGCCCAGCGTGTCCGGGAGCATGATTGTTGTCTCGACGTACTGAGCCAATGTGGCTGAGACAACAAGAAGCCCCACGGCCAGAGCAGAGACTGCCGTCCTCATGT
>CBDUZK010000200.1:0-3887 GCA_965371675.1 uncultured bacterium
AGACGAGGCAACCCATATCTGTTTCGTGTGGGTCCTTACGTGAGGCAACACGTCCTCCGTGATTGACCGGTGCCGCATCCGGGCTACCCTTCTATCCATGCGATGGAGTGCTGTCCTGCTGCTGCTCGCGGCCGCCGCGCCGCTGGCCGCGAGACCCCACGCTGGCACCAGGTCCAGGTCGGCTACAAGCTGCGCTGCGCCCGTCTTGTCGACGACTCGACCGGCTGGGCCGCAGGCACCGCCGCCGCGTGTCTGACCGGGTTCTTCCACTGGGACGGTCTCGACTGGACCCTGCACGACACTATCCGCAACCAGCTCATCTACGATATCGCGGTCGCGGCCGACACTTGGTGGACGGTCGGTGCGCAGTTCAACTTCCCGGACGGTCGCATCTCCCGCACCGACGGGACGGGCTGGCTCCAGCAGGTCGACCCGTTCGACCGCTCGCTCGAAGCGGTGTCGTTCCCGGCCGGGTCACTGGGGTTCGCCGGCGGCGCGTCCGCCACCGGTCACGCCTTGGTAGTGTACCGGGACGGCGCCTGGAGCCTCGAATCCCTGTCCTTCGTCCCGCAGACCGTGCTCGGCCTCGACTTCCCGACCGCGCGGCGCGGCTGGGCGGTCGGCATCAACGGCGTCATCTACCGGTACGATTCCGGGACGTGGAGCGAAACCGCGAGTCCAACCGGCAGCGCCCTCCGCAAAGTCCGGATGCGCGGGCCCGGCGACGGATGGGCAATCGGGAACGACGGGACCATCCTGCGCTGCACCGGGGACACCTGGCGGGTCGCCCGGTCGCCGACGAGCCGGGTCCTGCGCGACATCGCGCTCACCGATTCCGGCGGCTGGATTGTCGGTGACTCCGGCACCATCCTGGAACTGAACGGCGACACCTGGACCCGGCACGAGTTCACCCCGGACCCGCCACACCTGCCGTTGTTCGCGGTGACGTTCAACTCCGCTCGCCACGGCTGGGCGTTCGGCCAGGGATTCATGCCCGGCGAGCAGGTCGCGCTCCGCTACTATGACGACGGTTCCGGCATCCGGACCGAGCGGCCCGAACCCGTCCGGCCCACCGTAACCTGCCGCCCCCGGCTGTTCACCAACCGGACCGGCGTCCGCATCACCGTGGCCCGGCCGACCGAGATCCCGGTCCGGGACGTGCTCGGCCGCGTTGTGCACGTGCTGCGAACCGGGCCGACCGGAACCCGCTGGGACGGCTGTGACACCGACGGCCGACCGCTCCCGCCCGGCTGCTACTTCCTCGGTCCTGTGGCCAGGATTGTGAAACTGGACTGATCAGGGAAGCCGGGCGATTACCCGGCCGCCGTTGTGCGGTGCGGTCCGCGCGAGCTTGAACGTCGCGCCGAGACCCACGGCGATGTCCAGGCCCTTCTTCCGGGTCGAAGCGAGCACCTCGACCAGCACGTCGCCTTCCGCGACCCGGTCCCCGACCTTGCGCTTGAACAGGAACCCGACCGAGTGGTTCACCCTGGCCCCGAGCTTGTCCCGGCCCGCACCCAGTTGGACGCTCAGCAGGCCGACCCGCAGTGCGTCGATTGACCGCACATACCCGGGCCCTGACGCCTTGACCGGTATCCGGAACTTCGGCTGCGGCAGCAGCGAATAGTCATCAATCACCCGCGGGTCCCCGCCCTGGGCCGCAACCAGGTCGCGGAACACCGCGAGCGCCCGACCCCGGGTCAGGGCACCCAACAGCATCCGCCGCGCCTGCGCCGGGCTGCGCGCCCGCCCCGCCAGCAGCAGCATCTCCCCGCCCAGCGCGAGCGTCACTTCTTCGAGGTCGAGCGGCCAGTTGCCCTTGAGTGCTTCAATCGCCTCGACCACCTCGACCGCGTTGCCGACCGCGAAGCCAAGCGGCTCCCACATCCCGGTCACCACCGCGACCACCTTCTTGCCCATCCGCGCGCCGATTCGGAGCATCGCCCGCGCAAGGGCCCGGGCCTGCACCGTGCCGGTCATGAACGCGCCGGTCCCGGTCTTGACGTCCAACACAAGCCCGTCAATCCCTTCGGCCAGCTTCTTGGACATGATACTCGCCGCAATCAGGGGAATCGAATCCACGGTCGCGGTCACGTCCCGCAGCGCGTACATCGCCCTGTCCGCCGGGCACAGGTCCTTCGTCTGCCCCATGATGCTGACGCCGACCTCGGACAGGACCCGCACGAACTCGGCCTGCTTCAGGTTTGTCCGGAACCCGGGAATCGATTCGAGCTTGTCGAGCGTGCCGCCCGTATGACCCAGTCCCCGGCCCGACACCATCGGCACGACCGCCCCGCACGCGGCGACCAGCGGCGCGAGGATGAGTGACACCTTATCACCGACCCCGCCGGTCGAGTGTTTGTCCACCTTCATGCAGTCAATCTGCGACAGGTCGAACACCCGGCCCGAATCCATCATCGCCCGGGTCAACGCAGCCGTTTCGTCCACGCTCATGCCCCGGAAGTACACCGCCATCATGAACGCGGCCATCTGGTAGTCGGGGACGGTGCCGCGCGCGAAGCCGTCGACCAGTTCGGCAATCTCACCGCGCGTGAGTCGCCCGCGGTTGCGCTTGCGGAGAATCAGTTCATAGGTGTTCATCGGGACCGGGCATCATAATGGTGCGGACGCGACTGTCAATGACGAACGCGAACCGCGTCACTCGAGCTTGACGAGGAACACGCTCACCACCATCCCGGCCGCGACAAGCAAGGTCCACGCCACGAACGTGCCGAACAGACACGACGAGTCATGACGGTAGGTTTCCCGGACCTTGGCGCGCGACAACCGCACCGGCAGCGTGTCGTCAATCACCACGTACACCCACTTGGTCCCTACCCGCACCGCGCCCCGCTCGTAGCTGGACAGCAGCCTGGACTGGTCCGCCTCGCCAATCAGCCCCTGCTTGCGCAGCCGCATCCAGAAGTGCTCGGGCGCGTCGTCCTTGAACGCCTGGAACACCTTGCGCGGCGGGAACAGGCTCACGAAGTGCTTGCCCGGCGACGCGGCGAATACGGCCGAGTCAGCGGTGACGGTCAGCAGCCGGCCGTCGAAGAACACGCGGTCCGGGACCGAGTCAGTGGCAATCGTCACGTACCCGACCGGGCCCGCACCGAGCAGCGCCGTGAATGCAATCAGGAGGATGGAGGAACGCACTGGCGCAGATGATACGCGCCAGACGCAGCCCGTCAACGCCTGCGCGACCGTCCGCAGTTGACACTCGCGGCGCCCCTCCTATGATGGCTTCGTTGATTGCACACCGACCGGCCGAACACTTTGCTTAAAGGAGTTGACATGAATGCAGTCGGTTACCTGTTTCCCGGCCAGGGCGCCCAGGTGGTAGGCATGGGCGCGGACCTGTACGACAAGTACGACGCGGCCCGCAGGGTCTACGACCGCGCGACCGACCTGCTCGAATTCGACGTCCGCCGGGTTTCGTTCGAAGGCCCGGAAGAGGAGCTGCGCCGGACCCAGTATACCCAGCCCGCAATCCTCGTGCACTCGCTCGCCGTGCTCGCCTGCCTGCCCGGAATCGACCCGGGCATGGCCGCCGGGCACAGCCTCGGTGAGTACTCGGCGCTCTACGCCGCGGGCGCGCTCGACTTCGAGACGGTCGTGAAGCTCGTCAAGCGTCGCGGCGCGCTGATGGGCGCCGAAGGCGCGAAAAACCCGGGCACCATGGCCGCAATCATCGGCCTCGAAGCAGCCGCGGTCGAGACACTCTGCGCCGAAGTCGACGGCGTGGTCGTGCCCGCCAATTACAACGAGCCGCTCCAGACCGTCGTGTCGGGCGCGGTCGAGCCGGTCAAACAGGTCGCGGCCCTCGCACCGGAACGGGGCGCGCGCAAGGCGGTGATGCTGCCGGTGTCGGGCGCGTTCCACTCGCC
>CBDUZK010000201.1:0-3885 GCA_965371675.1 uncultured bacterium
GATGAAACTGGTAGAGGTGGTCCGGGGTCTCGCCACGTCGGACGAGACGATTGCAGCGGTGAACGCGGTGTCGGAGAAGGTGGGGAAGACGCCGGTCGTGGTGAACGATTCGCCCGGGTTCATCAGCAACCGGGTCCTGCTGCCGATGATAAACGAGGCGGTGTTTGCGCTCGCCGACGGCGTGGCGGACAAAGACGCAATCGACGCGGTCATGAAGCTGGGTATGAATCACCCGATCGGCCCGCTCGCGCTGGCCGACCTGATTGGACTGGACGTGTGCCTCGCGATCATGGATGTGCTGCACAAGGACCTTGGTGACCCGAAGTACCGCGCCTGCCCGCTACTGAAGCGGATGGTGGCGGCCGGGTTCCTCGGACGCAAGACCGGCCGGGGCTTCTACGATTACACGAAGAAGTAAACCGCGAAACATCTTACCGGCCCGGGCTGCGTTGACAGTCCGGGCCGGTCTTCTATAATCCCAATCATAGAGGTTACTCCGAAGCCGCGCATTCTTTCCGTGTCGGAGGTCAATCGGCTCGTGGCCGGGCTTCTGACCGAGCATTTCCACGATATCTGGATAACGGGCGAGATATCGGGCCTGCGGGCTTACCCGTCCGGGCACCGGTACTTCGTGCTGAAGGACGACACGTCCCGGATTGATGCGGTCTGCTTCCGGACTTCGGCCCGGCGCCTCAAGTTCGAACTGGAGGACGGCCTGCAGGTGGTCGCGCACGGCCGGGTCGACCTGTACCAGCCGCAGGGCAGGTACCAGGTCGTGCTGGATTCAATCGAGCCCGCGGGCCTGGGCGCGCTCCAGAAGGCGTTTGAGCAGCTCAAGAAGAAGCTGGCTGCCGAAGGGCTGTTCGACGACAGTCGCAAGAAGCCGTTACCCGGACTCCCGCGCGTGGTCGGCATCGTCACGTCCCCGGCCGGGGCCGCGATTCACGACATGCTCCGGACGTTCCGGCTGCAGGGCGCCGGGTTCCGGGTGCTGCTCTACCCGACCCGGGTCCAGGGCGATGGCGCGGCCGCGCAGATTGCGGAAGGCGTCCGGGCGCTGAACGAACTCGGGGGAGTTGACGTCATCATCGTCGGCCGGGGCGGCGGGTCGATTGAGGACCTCTGGTGTTTCAACGAGGAAGCGGTTGCCCGGGCAATCGCCGGGTCGATGGTGCCGGTCGTTTCCGGCGTCGGCCACGAAGTGGACTTCACGATTGCGGACTTCGCCGCGGACGTGCGGGCCGCTACCCCGACCGCCGCGGCCCAGGTCGTGGCCGCCGGCTGGGCGGAATCGCGGGACCGGCTCCGGGTCACAGGCGACGCGCTGGTCGAAGGCATCGAACAGGTGTTGCTCGACCGGGGCCGGAGGCTGGAGGCCCTGGTGCAGCACCGGGCGTTCGAGCGGGCGCGCGGCGCGGTGCAGGAAGCACGCTACCGGGTCCAGGTCCTGCTGGCCGCGATTGAGACCGGAACCCGGGACCGTTTGCGGACCGCGAGTCGTGGGCTGGTCATGGTCCGCGAGCGGCTCTACGCGCAGAGCCCGATTGAGCGGCTGCTGTGCGGTCGGACCCGGCTGCAGCGGATATCGGACCGGCTCGAATCGCGCCTCGAACGCGGGTTGCGTCAGCGCCGAGCCTGGCTCGGGGAACACTCGGCTCGACTTGACGTACTGAGCCCGCTTGCGAGCCTGGGCCGTGGTTATTCAATCTGCCGGGGACCGGACGGCAGCGTGGTGAGCCGGGTAGAACAGGTCAAGCCCGCGGACGCGGTGTCGGTGCGGGTTTCGGACGGCAGCATCGACTGCCGGGTGGAAGCGGCAGTCCCGCTGCCGAGTGACAAAGAAGGAGACTGATTCATGAGCAAAACCAGAGCGAAGAGCAAGTCGGTCGATTTCGAGGCCGCGCTCAAGGAACTTGAAGGCGTGGTCGAACAGCTTGAGACCGGCAGCCTGAGCCTTGACCGGTCGCTGGTCCTGTTCGAGCGCGGCGTGGAGCTTGCCCGGCTGTGCAAGGCCCGGCTCGACGAAGCCGAACTCAGGGTGAGCAAGCTGGTGAAAGACAAGGAAGGGCTGTTCCGCGAGGAACCGTTCGAGGAACCGTCCGACCGGCAGGCCCGGCGAAAGAAGGAGTGAGCGATTATGATTGATTACAGTATCGACATCGGACGCCTGATCGAGGTCAGCGGCGAGCGTGCGGTCTTCGACCTGACTGCGGATACGACCAGGCCGCTGGCCGAAGGGTATTACCCGGGCCAACCCGGTTCCTATATCAAGGTGCCGTTCCGTGACTACAATATCATCGGCATCGTGACCGAGGCCAGGGTCGAGCCGGGTGGGGACGCCGGGGCGGAAAAGAAGACGGCCGGGGCGGTGATGATCGGTACGCTGAACCCGGACGGCACGTTCATGCGCGGCGTCGCGGTCTACCCGAATGTCGGGCAGCCGGTGCAGATGGTCGGCTCGGAAGAGGTCCGCGCGATATTCTCCGAGTTCATCAACTTCGACTTCGCGTTCGGGCGCCTGTCCCAGGCCGAAGACCAGCGTGCCTACGTCAACGTGAACCGGTTGTTCGGCCAGCACACCGCGGTCGTCGGGAGCACCGGTTGCGGCAAGTCCTGCACCGTGGTCAGCATGCTGCAGACCGTTGTCCGCAAGTATCCCAACACTCACGTTGTCGTGCTCGACCTGCACGGCGAGTACGCGCAGGCATTCCCGGATTCAGTCCTTTCGATCCACGCCGACGAAGTCGAACTGCCCTACTGGCTGTTGAGCTTCGACGAGTTCCAGGACCTGGCGGTGGACCGGATGGAGGCGAGCGCCAAGAACCAGGTGACGGTACTGCGTGATGTCATCGTCCGGGCGCGCCAGAGCACGGACGTGGCCGAGCGGATGGGGCTGGGCAGCTCGGTCATGGTCGACTCGCCAATCTACTTCGACATCGACGAACTGCTCGGCCAGATTCGCAACTGGAACATCCAGATGATACCGGACACGGAAGGCAGGATGATGCCCGGGCCGCTCTACGGTCTGTTCGACCGGTTCCTGATCCGGTTCGACTCACGCATGAACGACCCGCGCTATGACTTCATGTTCAAGTCGAAGTCATACAAGGGAGAGGACAGCCTGCCGAACCTGCTGCGTGACTTCCTGTCAATCGATACCGGCAAGCGCATGACCGTCGTCGACCTGTCCGGGGTGCCGGCCGAGGCGGTCGGGGTCGTGGTGGCGGTCGTGTCGCGAATCGTGTTCGAGTTCAACCTCTGGAACCCGGACCGGGACCGGTTCCCGATCCTGATGGTCTACGAAGAGGCGCACAACTACATACCCAACCGCAAGGACGACCGGTTCCGGAGCTGTCGGACGTCGGTCGAGCGGATTCTCAAGGAGGGCCGCAAATACGGAGTCGGGGCGCTCGTCGTGAGCCAGCGTCCAAAGGAGTTGTCCGAGACCGTCATCGCCCAGTGCAACAACTTCATAGCGATGCGACTGACCAACCCCGACGACCAGGACTACGTCCGGCGGCTCGTGCCGGACACGGCCACCGGCCTGATTGCGATGCTGCCGGCGCTGCGCACCGGCGAGGCGATTGTCCTCGGCAACGCGGTCCCGATGCCGACCCGGGTGCTGGTCGACCTGCCCGACCCGATGCCTTCAAGCAGCGACATCGACTTCGCGCGGTACTGGCACGAAGGGCTGCCGAACGTGGACGTCGACGGCATCATCAAACGCTGGCGAGCCCGGCACAGCAGTCTTGCCGACCTCGAGGAAGCCGAACGCCGGGCGGAGAGGAAGAAGGTCGGGAAGCCGGTCGCGCCGGAGCCGGAACCGGAGGTGAAGCCAAAAGCCGACATCCGGGTCAAGATGCCGTGGGAGGATTTGCCCAACCG
>CBDUZK010000202.1:0-3832 GCA_965371675.1 uncultured bacterium
GCAAGCAGGCTCTGCTACGACCGTACCCTCAACAAACTCTACTGCCTCTACCACAGCTACGTCACCTCAATCGATGTCGCTGCGGAATCGGTGCTGAACGTCATCGACCTGCACAACAGCATGGACGACTTCTGCTTCAACCCGGTCGGCAACAAGCTGTACTGCGGGGACGGCACAGGGCTGGAGGGCGTGCTCATCATCGACTGCACCGCCGACACAATCCTCGACTCCATCTGGACCGGCGAGGGCAACTTCGAGATGCTCTACAACGAAGCCGCAGGCCGCGTCTATGTGACCGAGGACGACGACGAGGACGTAGCCATCATCGACGCCACCACCGACACACTCATCGGCTACATCTACTGCTGGGGCCCACCGTACGCGATCAGCCAAAGCGATGACGGTGCGAAGGTGTACGTATCCGACCCCTGGGACAACAGGGTCCTAGTCATCGACCCCTTCGGCGACAGCATCATGGCACGCGTCGACGTCGGCGACTCCATCAACCCCGACGGGTTCCTGTACAACGCCACGGACCGGACCCTATACTGCAACGACGGCAAGCGCTTCTGCGTCATCGACGGCGACGGTGACAGCGTGCTGACCCGGTTCACCGCGGTCTCGCCCGCCGGCATGGCGCACAACCCGCTGCACAACCGCATCTACCTGACCGGGAGAGAGCGGGTCAGCGTGCTCGACTGCGCGACCAACCAGCTCACCGACTCGGTCTTGACATGGTTCTGGCTGTCTCGGCTCGCGTACAGCCCGCAGTCCCGCAAGCTGTACTGCGCATCACGAAGTGCGGGGAATGGGCTGCTCGTACTCGATGCGGTATCCCAGCAGACGCTGTCACTGCTCCGCCTGTCCCGGCTTCCCGGCGCGATGCTGCACGAGCCGGTGAACGACAAGCTGTATCTCCTCTACCGGGGGACCCAGGACACGTCCGTGGTCATGGTCGACTGTGCGACGGACAGTATCGTCGCGGTGCACTCGGCAGGCTCCTACCTGCGCACGTCGGCGGTCACCAGTTCAGCCGGCAAGGTCTATCTGGTACGAGGTGACTCGGCGCGGGACGAGGTGGTCGTGTTCAATGCCGCATCGGACACCGTGGTCGCGAGAATCAGCGTGCCCCACGAAAGCCAGGCGCTCGGCTACAACCCGGTCTGCAACCGGGTCTATGTGTCCAATAGCGCCCAGGACGTGATTACCGTCATCGATGCGGCGACCGACACGGTCATGGCTGCCATTGGCGTCCCGCCCGGCCCCGGTGTCTTTGAGTGGGTGGCTTCACGCAACCTCATGTGCTGCATCTGCTACGACATCGACGCGGTCATCGGTATCGACAGTGCCAACCAGGTATCGGACACAGTCATGGTCGGCTTCAGACCCTATTCCCTGCTCTACAATCCCACTGCGGACAAACTCTACTGCGCTTCGAGTACCTATGATGACATCACGGTAATCGACTGCTCGATCATGGCGCCGCTTGGAACCATCCCGCTGCGCGACGGTCTCACAATGCTCCTCGACGCCACCGCCAACCGCATTCACGCTCGGGCCTCCCTGAGACCGGACAGCATCTACGTCATCGATTGCGACCGTGACTCGCTCATCCCGGGCCGGGGTCTCAAGCTGCCCGAAGGAACGGGATATGGCCTCTATGTCGCCGAAGACCGCAGGTTCTTCTACACCCAGCGCTACCGCGGCAGCCTGGTAATGGTCCGCGACAGCACCATAACCGGCGTCTGGGAGCCGCCGGCAACCGAGAAGCTGGCTGAGGAAAAGCGTCTGCCGACCATCGTCCGAAGCGTTCTGTTCCTGCCCGGGCGTTCATCGCCCGGTCTTCCGCCTTCATCCCTGCACGACATCATGGGTCGCCGGGTCATGGAACTCATCCCCGGCGAGAACGACATCCGGCACCTGTCCCCCGGCGTCTACTTCGTGCGTCCGGCGTCGAGCGTCCGGCGTCAAGCGTCAAGCGTCCGCAAGGTCGTCGTCCAGCGGTAGGCGGTTGGCGCGGCGCCGACCCGTGCCCGCGTCATCCTGCCCGCCCGATAGCAGAAGCGCCCGTCCCCGGGCGCTTCAGAATACCGACTTCCTTCGTTTGCCTACAACCGGGTCTTCAACTTCCCGGCGAGTTCCTCCGGCTCGTAGAGCACCTCGATGCCGGCCGCCTCGAACGCCGCGACCTTCTCTGCCGCGGTCCCGGCCCCGCCCGACACGATCGCGCCCGCATGGCCCATCCGCTTGCCCGGCGGTGCGGTCTGCCCGGCGATGAACCCGAACACCGGCTTCTTCACGTTCGCCTTCACGTACTCGGCCGCACGCTCCTCGTCCGTGCCCCCGATCTCGCCCACGACCACAATCGCCTTCGTCTCCGGGTCCGCATTGAACAACTCCAGGCAGTCGATGAAATCCGTCCCGATTACCGGGTCCCCGCCGATGCCGACCACGGTCGACTGGCCGAACTCCGCGGTATGGGCCGCCAGCTCATAAGTCAGGGTCCCGGACCGTGACACCACGCCCACGCATCCCGGCTTGAAACCCGCCGCCGGCATTATCCCGATCTTCGCCTTGCCCGGCGAAATCAGGCCCGGGCAGTTCGACCCGAGAACCCGCGTGCCTTTCCCTTTCGCGTAGTCCAGCACCCGCACCATGTCCAGCGTCGGCACGCCCTCGGCAACGCACACTACCAGTTCCAGGCCCGCGCCGACCGCCTCGTACATCGCGCCGGTCGCGAACTTCGCCGGCACGAAGATAATCGAAGCGGTCGCCCCGGTATCGCGCACCGCCGCATCGACCGAATCGAACACCTTCATCCCGTCCACGTCCATGCCGCCCTTGCCCGGTGTCACGCCGCCGACCACCCGGGTCCCGTAGTCGCGCATCGCCCGGGCGTGGAACCCGCCGTCGCGGCCGGTAATGCCCTGCACGATGACCTTCGTCCGCTCGTCAATCAGGATGCTCACTGTGCACCTCCGGCCAGTTCGACCGCCTTCCGCACCGCCTCGGCCATGGTCGGCGCCGGGGTCACCTCCGAACCTTCGAGCAACGCCCGCGCCTCCTTCGCGTTCGTCCCGGTCAGCCGCGCCACCACCGGCACGCCGATGTCGGCCCCCTTCTTCGCCTGCAACAGCCCGTTCGCGATGTCATCGCACCGCGTGATTCCACCGAAGATGTTGACCAGTATCACCTTCACGTTCGGATCGGACAGGATAATCCGCATCGCGATTACCATCTTCTCCGGCGACGACGACCCGCCCACGTCCAGGAAGTTCGCCGGCTCGCCGCCGTACCGCTTGATCAGGTCCATCGTCGCCATCGCCAGGCCGGCGCCGTTCACCACGCACCCGACGTTGCCCCCGAGCGGGATATAGGACAGCCCGGCCTCCTTGGCCTCGACCTCCCGCGGGTCTTCGGCCGTGACGTCGCGCAGCCCGGCATTGTCCGTGTGGCGGAACAGGGCGTTGTCGTCGAAGTTGATTTTAGCGTCCAGCGCCAGCAACGACCCGTCACCCAGCAGCACCAGCGGGTTGATCTCAATCAACGAACAGTCGCGCTCGATGAACACCCGGTACAGCTTCTGCGCGATCCCGGCGAACTGGCGTGCCTGCTTCGCGTCGCCCAGGAGCGCCATCCCGACGTTACGCGCCTGGAACCCGAGCAACCCCGCACCCGGGTCAATCGGCACCTTCAGTATCTTCTCCGGGTGGTGAGCCGCAACCTGCTCGATCTCGACCCCGCCCGCGGCCGACGCCATCAACACCGGGCATTGCCGCGCCCGGTCGATAACGAAACCGAGGTAGAACTCCTGCCGGATATCGGCGAGCTC
>CBDUZK010000203.1:0-3827 GCA_965371675.1 uncultured bacterium
TCTGAGATAGACTGCAATGAAGTGAGACACTGATGATTGACATCAAAGAGAAGTACGTTACCGACAGTCAGGGTAACCGCGTCGCGGTGCTGCTCGACGTGGCCGACTACCGGCGTTTGCTTGATGCGCTGGAGGAACTGGAATCCATCCGCGCCTATGACACGGCCGTGGTGGCCCGCGACCGGTCGATTCCCCTTGACCAGGCGGTCGAAGAACTCAAACGCGACCGTGAATGACCTACGCGGTTACGATTCTCCGCCGGGCACAGCGCGAACTCGGCAGACTCCCGTCGCCGACGTTTGAACGGGTCTGCGACGCGATGCGGGCCTTGTCAACCGAACCCCGGCCTTCCGGTTGTCGTAAGCTGGTTGGTCGAGACGGCTGGCGTATCCGCGTCGGCGACTACCGCGTCATCTATGAGATTGACGACGCAGCCCACTCCATTCTCATCCTGCACGTCGGGCACCGCCGCGACATCTATTCCTAGCTGAATCAGCCTTCAGCCACCGGTTCAGCTCATTCCCACTCGATTGTTGCCGGGGGCTTGGAGCTGATGTCGTAGGTGACGCGGTTGATTCCCTTGATTTCGTTGATGATGCGGTTGGAGACGCGGGAGAGGAAGTCGTCCGGGAGTCTTGCCCAGTCCGCGGTCATGGCGTCGCTGGACGTGACCGCGCGGAGGGCGACCACGTTTTCATATGTGCGTTCGTCACCCATCACGCCGACGGTGCGGACCGGTAGGAGCACAACCAGGGCCTGCCAGACGTCGTCGTAGAGCCCGGATTTCTGCAGTTCGGAGATGAAGATGTGGTCCGCTTCGCGCAGGAGGCGGAGCCGTGCTTCGGTGACCGAGCCGAGGATGCGGACCGCGAGGCCGGGGCCGGGGAACGGGTGACGGTGAAGAATGGCTTTCGGCAGGCGCAGGGCGCGGCCGAGCTCGCGGACTTCGTCCTTGAACAGCTCGCGCAGGGGCTCGACCAGTTCGAGCTTCATCCGCTTCGGCAGGCCGCCGACGTTGTGGTGGGACTTGATGACCGCGGACGGGCCGCCGAACGCGGACTGCGATTCGACCAGGTCCGGGTACAGGGTTCCCTGGGCGAGGAACCGCATCGGACCCCAGCGGGCGGCCGCTTCCTCGAACACGCGGATGAACTCACGGCCGATTATCTTGCGCTTGCGCTCCGGGTCCCCGACACCGGCCAGTCGTTTCAGGAACCGGGCCCGGGCGTTGATTGTGTGGAGCCTGAGCCGGGAGCCGAGCGAGGCGCGGACCGCGCGGGCCTCGTCTTTGCGGAGCAGGCCGTTGTCGACGAAGACGGCGACCAGCCGGTTGCCGAGCGCGCGGTAAAGGAGCGCCGCCATGACGGTGGAGTCGACGCCGCCCGAGACCGCGCACAGGATTTTCTGCGTGCCGACCCGGGCGCGGATTCCTTTGGTCTGTTCGGCGATGAAGGAACGCATGGTCCAGTCGGGCCGGCACCCGGCGATGCGGAACAGGAAGTTGGCGAGGATGTCACGGCCGTGGTCGGTGTGCTCGACTTCGGGGTGGAACTGGACCCCGTAGACCCGGCGCCGGTCGTCGCCGAACGCGGCGCAGGGGATTGACGACGTGCGGGCGATGGTGCGAAACCCGCGCGGCAGTTTCGACAGGTGGTCGCCGTGGCTCATCCAGGCCCGGGATTTCTTCGGCACGCCGGTCAGGAGCGGTGAGGTGCCGACACGTTCGAGCGTGGCCGGGCCGTATTCGCGCCGGCTGGGGCCCGCGACCCTGCCGCCGAGGATGAGCGCGGTCGCCTGCATGCCGTAGCAGATGCCGAGGATCGGCAGGCCGAGTTCGTAGATGCCGGGGTGGGGCATCGGGGCTTTGCGGCCGGTGGTGCTGGCCGGGCCGCCGGAGAGAATCAGCGCGCCGGCCTTGCGGGCGCGGATCTCAGCCGGCGTGATGTCGTGCGGGACGATTTCGGAGTAGACCTTGTGCTCGCGCACCCGGCGGGCGATGAGCTGGTTGTACTGGGAGCCGAAGTCGAGGACGAGGACGCGATCCATCAGAAGACAGGGAGGAAGTGAACCACGGATGAACACCGATGAACACTGTGGCAGAACAGAACGGACGGAAAGTAACCGTGGAGGGTACAACGCGGATGAAGGCCGATGGGCGGAATGAAGAAAGAAGAAGATGTGCGCATGGGTGTCAGCGGGTGGAGTCCGTGGGAACGTCGGTGCTGAGCACTTCGCAGGCGCCGGTCGCCTTGCCGTAGAGGAGGATGCACTCCCGGTAGGCCTTGTTCTGGCCGTGGCTGGTGCGGGCGCTGCGCCAGCGCTCGATGGCCGCGCGCAGGGCTTCGACCTGCTCGCGCAGGCGGTCGAGCTTGAGCCGGGCCGAGGGTTTTTTCAGCAGGCCGACCGCGTCGTAGTCCATCTCCAGCACGTGGACGATGCCCTCAAGGCTGTCCGCCCGGCGTTCGTATGACGCGATTGAGTCCGCGGTCACTTCGTACGGAGGCAGGTCGGCGGTCGGGCGCGGGGTCCGGGCGATGATGTAGACCAGCACCACCGAGGTGAGGATGAGAATCACGAGCAGCAGACGATACAGTTTGGTCATTTCCTGTCCTTTCCGATGACGACACTGACGAGCCGTCCTTTGACGTAGATGACTTTCTTGACTTGCTTGTCACCGATGTGCTCGACGACACCCGGGTCGGCGAGCGCGAGCCTGGTGATTTCGTCCTCACTCGCGGTGCGGGGCACCTCGAGCCGGGCGCGGAGCCTGCCGTTGACCTGCACCGGTATCGTCATCATGTCGAACGCGGTGAACTTCCCGTCCGGGGTCGGGAACCGCTGTTCGAACAGGGAGCCGGCGTCAAGTTTCGCCCGGTGCCAGAACTCCTCGGCGATGTGCGGGGCGAATGGTGCGAGCAGGTGGATGAGCCGGCCGAGCGCGAAGCCGAACACCGGCGATTCCGGGTCCTTGAACCCGTACAGGTCGTTGAGGAACTCCATCTGGGCCGCGATTGCGGTGTTGTACTGGAACGCTTCCGTGTCGGCGATGACCTTTTGTATCGTCCGGTTGAGCCGGATGTACAGGTCGCGTTCCGCGCCTTCGAGCCGGTCGGTTTCGGGCCGGTCGAAGCCGATCTTGTCGCCGTGCTCGTCGAAGATGCGCCAGAGCCGGTTCAGGAACCGGGTGACGCCGGTGACCAGGTCATCGGTCCAGTCCATGCCTTTGTCCGGCGGCGCGGCGAAGAGCACCGCGAGGCGGCCGGCATCGGCGCCGTGTTCCGCGGTGAACGGCCCGACCCAGACGCCGACGTTCTTCGAGCTGGACATGGTGACGCCGTTGTGGGCGACCATCCCCTGGGTGTGCAGGATGGTCGCCGGCTCGCGGAACGAGAGCAAACCCATGTCCGCCATCACCTTGGTGAAGAACCGGAAGAAGATGAGGTGGCCGGTCGCGTGTTCGATGCCGCCGATGTACTCGTCAATCGGGAGCCAGGCGTCCGCCTTGTCTTTCGCGAACGGCGCCGTGGCGTTGTTCGGGTCGGTGTAGCGGACCATATACCAGGATGAATTCACGAACGTGTCCATCGTGTCCGGGTCGCGGTGCGCCGGGCCGCCGCACTTCGGGCAGGGCGTCTCGTAGAACTCCTTGACCGATGCGAGGACCGACGAGCCCTTCGGCTTGAAGTCCTTGACATCCGGCGGCAGGACGACCGGCAGGTCTTTCTCGGGAACCGGGACGATACCGCACTTCTCGCAGTGGATCATCGGTATCGGGGTGCCCCAGTAGCGCTGGCGCGAGACGAGCCAGTCCTTGAGCCGGTACTGGA
>CBDUZK010000204.1:0-3814 GCA_965371675.1 uncultured bacterium
GGCTGGAGGCCCTGCTCGGCATCATGGACGCCGAGCAATCCTACATCGTTTCCGGTTCGGGCGACGTGATCGAACCGGACGACGGGATCATCGCAATCGGTTCCGGCGGACCGTACGCGCTTGCCGCAGCCCGTGCCCTGGTCAAGCATACCGACCTCAAGGCAACCGAAGTGGTGAAGGAAGCGCTGAACGTGGCCGCCGGTATCTGCGTGTACACCAACTGCGAGATTACGGTCGAGACCCTCTGACCGGACCGCTCAGTATTTGCGGTCGGCTCCCAGGACGTCGGACATCGCGTAGGACCCGGGGCCGCTGGTTTCGACGAACCGAAGCGCGGCCACCACGCCGGTCACGAACGCGGCACGGCTCGTGGCGCGATGGGCAATCTCAAGCCGCTCGCCCGGACCACCGAATATCACGACGTGCTCGCCCACGACGTCGCCGGTGCGAACCGAATGGACACCAATCTCCGCGACCGGCTTCTCCCCAACCTGACCCTCGCGTCCGTACATGGCCAGCTCATCCCGGCCGGTGGTCCGGCGCAGCAGTTCCACGATGTGCCGGGCCGTACCTGAAGGAGCGTCCTGCTTCAGACGATGGTGCGTTTCGACCACCTCCGCGTCGTATTCCGGCCCCAACAACTGGGCCGCATGCACAACCAGTCGATACAATGCGTTCACGCCCACGGAGAAGTTGGGCGCATACACCACCGCGACCTTGTGGCCGGCATCGTGCAGGCTCTGTTGGTCCCGTGCATCCAGCCCGGTCACGCCACAAACGTAGGCAACACCGGCCTGCGCTGAACGTTCAACCCGCTGCCGCAGGCCCGCAGGCCCGGCGAAATCAACCACCGCATCCGCACGGTCGAGCGCCGTCGCCAGGTCGGATTCGATTCGGCCCGAACCGAACGACCGGCCGAGGTCAGGATGTCCGGGGCGTTCAATCCCGGCAATGACGTCGAGGCCGGGCGTGGACCCGAGCACGTCCGCGACCGCCAGGCCCATGCGTCCCCGGGCCCCGACGATCACAACCCGCACGCCGACTACCTGTCTTCAGGTTTCAGCCCGAACGCCCGCAACGCGGCACGGATATGCTTGCGGTTCGAACTGGTCGGGCCACACAGCGGCAGGCGCGGCTCGCCGGCCGCCATCCCGAGCATGTCCATCGCAGCCTTGACCGGAACCGGGTTCGTCTCGATGAACAGCGCCTTGATCAACGGGTAGAGACGACGGTGGATTGCGGTGGCCTCGTCGATCGCACCGACCATGTGCCGCGCAATCAGCGTGCAGACCGCGTCGGGAACGATGTTACCCGCGACCGAAACCACTCCCTTGCCACCGACCGACAGGATCGGCAGGGTCAGTGAATCGTCGCCGGACAGCACCGTCAGGCGGTCGCCGCAGCGCACGATGATTTCGGTGGCCTGGTCGACGTTGCCCGATGCCTCCTTGACCGCGACAATCCGCGGGCAGTCCGCGGCCAGGCGCTCGATGGTGGCGGGTTCGATGTTCACCATCGACCGGCCCGGTATGTTGTATACCACCAGCGGGATGCTCACCGCCTCAGAGACTGCGCGGTAGTGACGGTAGATGCCTTCCTGGCTCGGCTTCACGTAGTAGGGAGCGACCACCAGGACCGAATCGGCTCCCAGCCGCCGGGCCAGCTTGACCGCGTCAATCGACTTGCGCGTGCTGTTGGTCCCGGCGCCGACCATGACCTTGACCTTCCCTTTCGCCTCCTCGACTACGACCGACACCGCCTGTTCCCATTCCCGGGGCGACAGCGCGGCCGCCTCGCCGGTTGAGCCGCAGACGAGTACGCCGGCGACGCCGGACTCGACCTGGAAACGAACGTTACTGCGCAGACCCTTGACGTCGAGTCGGCCGTTCTTGAACGGTGTTATCAGTGCGGTGGTACAACCTGCGAGCATTCTGCCTCCTTGCTGACGGACCGGTCGGACCGGAAATCAGGCGGCCGCTTCGGTGGAGTCGGTCGGTGCGGACTCGCCCGACGGCGCTTCGGTATCGATGCCGAGCACCCGGTCGACTTGAGAACCGGTCATGTTTTCCTCTTCGAGCAGGGCATGGGCGAGCGCATCGAGCTTGTCCCGGTGTTCGGTCACCAGGTGCTTTGCGCGCACCTCCTGCTCCTCGATGAACCGGCGAATCTCAGAGTCGATCCTGCGGGCCGTCTCCTCCGAGAAAGTCTGGCGCACCCCGAGGTCTCGGCCGAGGAACACCTGGTCCTCCGGCCGCCCGAACGTCAGCGGCCCGACCTTCGGACTCATGCCCCACTCGCAGACCATCTTGCGGGACAGGGTCGTGGCCTTGTCGATGTCGTCGTGCGCCCCGGTCGACAGGTCGCCGAACACCAGTTGCTCGGCCGCGCGCCCGCCGAGCATGACTGCGAGCTGGCTCAGGCAGAACTCGCGCGAGTATATCCGCTTGTCGTCGAGCGGCAGTTGCTGCGTGATGCCGAGCGCGTGCCCCCGGGGAATGATCGACACTTTGTGAATCGGGTCCGTGCCCGGGATGAACCGCGACACCAGCGCGTGCCCGGCCTCGTGGTACGCAATCCATCGCTTCTCCTTCTCACTGATCAGCAGGCTCCGGCGTTCGACACCCATCAGCACCTTGTCCTTGGCATCCTCGAAGTCCTGCATCTGGACCGCCTCCCGGCCCTTGCGCGCGGCCAGCAGCGCCGCCTCGTTCACCATGTTCGCGAGGTCGGCACCCGTGAACCCGGGTGTGCCGCGAGCCAGCACGTGCAGGTTCACGTCCTCACCCATGGTAACATTCTTGACGTGCACCTTGAGGATTCCCTCTCGTCCGTGCACGTCCGGCCGGTCCACGACGATCTGGCGGTCGAAACGGCCCGGTCGCAGCAGGGCATGGTCCAGGATATCGGGCCGGTTGGTTGCGGCCATGATGATGACACCGTCCGTGGTCTGGAACCCGTCCATCTCAACCAGCAACTGGTTCAGGGTCTGCTCGCGCTCGTCGTGCCCTCCGCCCAGTCCCGCACCGCGCTGGCGACCGACCGCGTCAATCTCGTCGATGAAAACGATGCACGGGGCGTTGCGCTTGCTCTGCTCGAACAGGTCCCGGACCCGCGCGGCCCCGACGCCGACGAACATCTCCACGAAATCAGAGCCGGAAATCGACAGGAACGGCACCGCCGCCTCACCCGCGACCGCCTTGGCGAGCAGGGTCTTGCCCGTCCCGGTCGGCCCGACCAGCAGCACGCCCTTCGGAATCCTGCCGCCGAGCCGCTGGAACTTCTGGGGAGCACGCAGGAACTCGATGATTTCCTGCAGTTCCTCCTTCGCCTCCTCGACCCCGGCGACGTCCTTGAACGTCACCTTGGGCCGGTCCGAACTCACCGGCTTGGCCCGGGACTTACCGAACGTGAACGCCCGGTCCTGGCCCGACGACATCCGCCGCATGAACAACACCCAGACGCCGATAATCAGCAGCCAGGGGAGAATACTTATCAGGATAGCCGTCCACTGGGACGGCGGCTTCGCCTTGACGCGGACCCCGGCGGCACGCAGGTCCGCCACCAGTTGCGGGTCGTCCGGCGTGTAGGTCTTGAACTCGTTGTACGAGACACGGTTGCCCTTCGCGTCCGAAATCTCGGCCGGTCCCTTGAGCCTGCCGGTCATGTCGCGCTCGACAATGGTCACTTCCGCCACGTTCCCCTCTTCCAACTGGACGATGAAATCCGTGTAGTCGACGCCGACCTGGTTGTTACGCTGGGCGGAGAAGAAGGTCCACGCCGCCCATGCGGCCACGAACACCAGCACCCATATCAA
>CBDUZK010000205.1:0-3811 GCA_965371675.1 uncultured bacterium
CTCCAAAGGATACTGGAGCAGTTGGGCCGTCATCAACTGCTGATCCTGGATGAAGCGACGTCTTCAGTCGACCCGCACACCGAGCAACTGATCCAGGAAGGGCTGCAGGAATTGCTCGAAGGCAGGACCGCGTTGATTGTCGCCCACCGGTTGGCGACCGTGCAACTGGTCGACCGGATCGTCGTCGTGCACAAGGGCCGGATTGCCGAGCAGGGAACGCATGCCGAGTTGCTGGAACAGGACGGGCTGTACTCCCGGCTCTACCGGCTGCAGTACGTTGGAGGCAAGGCATGAAGCGGCTGGCGCTGGTAGTCGGGTTCTGGAAACGCCACCCGGGCTGGGCGGTCGCGTTCGTGTTCGCCACGGCGCTCGTGACTTCGTTCAGCCTCGCGTTTCCTTACCTGCTCCGGTTCATCATCGACGGCATCAAACGCGGGGTGAGCGAGCAACAGCTTATCCGGTACGTCCTGCTGCTGGTCGGTTTCGGATTCCTGCGCGCAATCGGTGAGGCGGTGTTGCCGTTCAACCGGGCCCGGGTGAACGAACGGTTCCAGTGGGTTACGCGCAACCGCATCTTCCGGTATGCGCTCGACCTCGGGCACTCGTTCACCAACAAGTTCCCGACCGGCGACGTGATGGAGCGACTGGACCACGACCTCCAGGAACTGTCGTGGTTCGTGTGCTCCGGCGTGTTCCGCGCGGTCGCGGCGATGTTCATGGTCCTGTTCGCGCTCGGAATCATGGCCAGCATGAACCCGATGCTGACAATCGTCACCGTGCTGCCGATGGGTATCGGTGTGATCGTGTGGATGAAGCTCGGACCGCTGGTGTACACGCGCTACATGAAATGGCGCAAGCTGATTTCGACAGTCAACAACCGGATTGAAGCCGCGTTCAGCGGCATCCGGCTGGTCAAGGGCTACAACATGGAGCAACGGCTCGGCGCGTACTTCCGGTCCACGCTGGATGAGCGGATCGAGGCCGCGGTCGGCACAATCCGCGTCGAATCCCGCATCCACGTGTTCTACATGGCGATTGCCGAAATCGGGCTGCTGCTCGTGCTCTGGACGGGCGGATTCCTGGTGGTCGGTGAAAGCCTGACACTGGGCGAGTTCGTGGCATTCAACGCCTACGTGCTGATGCTGGTCGGACCGATGTTCGACATCGGCAACCTGTTTGTTTCAGGCCGCAGGGCCCAGGGCGGTTCGGAACGGGTCGGCGAAATCGGGCTCCACAAACCGGAAGTGCGTTCGTCGGACCGACCGGCGGAGCCGCGGGTCGGCGTACTGAAACTGGAGAACGTCGAATTCGCCTATGGCGATGAGCCGGTGCTCCGCGATGTGAGCATGAAGTTCCCGCCGGGCGCGCGCATCGGGATTGCGGGCACGGTCGGGTCGGGCAAGAGCACGGTGTTCCGGCTGTTGTTCCGACTGGTCGACCCGCAGAAAGGCCGCGTGCTGCTCGCCGGCACCGACGTCCGGAAGTTCGAGCTGGACGAGTACCGCGGGTTGTTCGGATATGCGCCCCAGGAAGCGACGCTGTTCTCCGACACGCTCGAAAACAACATCGCGTTCGGCCGCGACCTGGCCGGGGTTGAGATGGACCGGGTCATCGACGCCGCGCAGTTCCGGGCCGACCTGGCCGGCATGACCGATGGGCTCAAGGAAATGCTCGGGGAACGCGGCGCCCGGCTGTCCGGGGGGCAGAAAGAACGGGTCGCGATTGCCCGGGCCCTGGTCGACAAGCCCCGGATACTGGTGTTCGATGATGCCACTTCGGCCCTCGACGCCGAGACCGAACAGGAACTGATGAACCACTTGGCCGCCGAGCTTGGCGGCTCGACCGTCATCATCGTGTCGCACCGGCTGTCAATCCTGTCCGCGTGCGACCATGTCTACGTACTGGACAGGGGCGAGGTCAAAGAAGAAGGAACCCACCAGGAACTGCTCGACCGCCGCGGCCTGTACTGGGACCTGTACGAGCGCCAGCTCATCAAAGACGAACTGGAACGGCTCTAGCCGGCGCCCGAGCTGCCCCCGCCTCCACCGCCTCCGCCGCCACCGGAGAACCCGCCGCCGGACGACGATTTTGGTGAGAAGGACGAGGTCATTGCCGTGAAGTTAGCGCTGAACCCGGACAGGCTCTTCATCGCCGACTGGAACCCGGCCACCCCGCCGCCGGTCGACCCGGCCGCGAAGGATGAACCGATGAACCATACCGGGGTCGCAAGCGTTTCGTTGCGGGCGAGCGCCAGCTTCCCGACGTTCTTCAGGAACTCCTCGGCCACCCCGAGCGCGACCGCGTAGACGTAGTAGTGTTCCCAGATGGGCAGCAGCTTGACCGGCGCCTCCTCGATTGCCGAGAATTCGCGCAGGAACTTGCGGAACCGTCCCCAGCGCAGGTGTTCGAGATACGCGGCCGCGGTCCAGCGGTGGATGGTCCTGCCGATCGGAAGGAAGACGAAGCAAAGCGCAAGCCCCGCGAAGCCGGCGACAAACCAGGCCAGCGGCCCGCTGTCCTGGTCGAGGAGCCCGGAAATCGCGATGCCGCCGGCGACGGCTCCGACTCCGACCGACAGCACCACGAGCAGTACGAACCGACGGTACGCCCTGGAGCTCGCGCGGTCTAGAAGCTCGGTGCCCAGTTCCCTGCGCCACCAGTCCCGGCCCCTGTCAAACCACCCCGCGAGCAGCCTGCGCACGGAGGATGCGTGCAGCCGGCCGTATTCCTTGAACTCCTTGTCGGTGAGGCTCTGGTGGTCGCGGCTGACCTTGCCGAACATCAGGTTCAGCACACCGCGGCTTGATTCATCCAGTTCACCGGAGTCGGCCGGTTTCTCAAGGTTGAACCGGTACCCCTTGCGTGGCCCGAGTTCCTCGACCGTCACATACCCCTTGCCGGCCAGGTCCAGGAGCGTCGCGAACACGCCCCGGAACATCTCACCGGGCCTGGCGTTCGATTCCGGCTTCTGGTGCAGGATTCCGGGGACAACCATTGGTGGCGCGTTGCGGGGCGGTTCGTGCTCGTATATCGCCTCGTATTCCACTTCCGGTTCCCGGCCGTACCGGAAATAGTGGTACAGGAGCAGGACCAGCGGCAGCACGAGCAGGAACAGGATTGACAGGGGCAGCAACAGGTATCCCCTCAGCGCCGACATGATGTAGTTCCGTTTCTCTTCGTCCAGGATGCGGGCGTACGCCTCCGCGTTGATTTCGGGCGCGGAGACGAACAGGTCCGGGCTTGCCAGCACCCTGATTTCCTGGAACGCGTTGCGCGGAATCTCCTCCTGCCCGACGAACGCGGTATCGCGGGTATCGTTGAACGTAAGCTCGCCCGGCCCGGCGCGCGAGTGGACGTACACCTTGAACAGGTCGGGCGACGGCCCGGGCAGCACGATTGTCACCTCGGCTTCCTGCACCGGTTCGTGCTCGTCCTCGATTACCTTCCAATAGAACTCGGCGACGTCGCGGTAGCGCTTCACCGCGCCGACCACGGTGTAATCGAGCAGGAACGACCGTTCTTCGGACACGGCTCGGTATCCCCACTTCACATAGACCGACGCTGCCCGGTCGGTCACCTCGAGCGGGTCCAGCGCTCGCCATTCCCGGCCGGTCCACTCGTACAGCGCGTTGAACTCGATGTCCTTCGCGCCGCGTTTCTCCAAATCAACGAACGCCCACGAGAACGAACCGTCGAAACAGTAGGTTCGCATCTGCCGGATATGCGCGTTGCCGTCCGGCAGCAACGTCACCTCGGTCTGGATTGAGGGATACCAGTACGACTTCGCCAATGCCGGTCCGGCCAGCGCCAG
>CBDUZK010000206.1:0-3799 GCA_965371675.1 uncultured bacterium
AGAGTGTTACCTATGTCCTGATAATAACCTGTTACCAATCTACTGAGATCGGACCTCGGCGAAAACCGTAATCACTTACGTGACTCGAACGACCGCGCCCCGCTGCTTCTCGGGATGCTCAAGAACAGAAGCCCACCGCCCGGCCCATCGTCCCCCGGGACGCTCATTCCGCATCCACACTCCGCCGACCACTTGACACGCTGACCCAGCCCGGTATCTTGGCCGGATGAACGAGCATCTCGGCCGGTGTGACGTCTGCCTGAACGTTGCGGACGTCAGGCGGTCACTGGAGTTCTACCAGGCCATGGGCTTCCGGCAGGTGGGCGGGAAGCTCAGCGAGAACTGGGCGGTGCTTGCCTGCGCCGACTTCCGTCTCGGTCTCTACCAGGGTCACATCGACGGGAACATGCTGAACTTCCGCGGCGGTGATGTGTTCCGGATTGCGGCGTTCCTCAAGGAGCAGGGCCTCACCCTGAAGTCCGACGCTCGGATTGAAGCGGACGGCAGTGCCGGTGCCACAATCGAAGACCCGGACGGCAACGTCATCTACTTCAATACCGCCCCGGGTGAAGAGCCCGGTGAGGAACCGCCGGACTCGGATAGCAGTAAGTCTCGTGGCAAGTAGATTCACCGTCTGCCTCATGCTGGTCGCTGCTGCGGTTGCCGCAGCCCGGCCACAGCCTTTCCTGTTCCAGGAGGTACCGACTCCGCGCGAGACAGCCGGGGCAGGCCTGACCGAGCCGGCGATGCCGGACAGATACCTGCATGTCAGCCTCATTGAAGCCCGCCTGCTTGCGGGCGCAGGGCTGTGCGGTCACGTGCTGCGCGTCGACTACCAGGCCGGTCGATTCCGGATAGGCACAAGCCTGGCCGAGGTCCACTGGGTATACCTCTATGCCGGCGCCGGTGTGTTCGCCCCGCTCTACTGCGGGTATGAACTGTACGCCCGTCCGCGCCGGACCGCGTTCTTCTACAGCATGGTGCCAAGCGTGCACGTCGAAGCCATGTTCGGGTTCATCTCCTACGACTGGTCGCCTGTCGCCCGGCTGTCACTGGTGTGCAATCTGGACTACTACGGCCTTGGAATCGGCCTGGAGGCGGGCGCTGTGACCCTGGTTCCCGAGGGCGCATATGAACAGCCTCAATACAGCCGCGAGTACCGGTTGTATGCCGGGGTGAAGCTGCGCGCTTTGACCGCCAGCTTTGGATTGTAGTATGAGATTCATACTCAATCCCAAGAAATCTCCCTGCCGTCCGGCCCGGCACCCCTTGACACCCGGTCGTTCCTGAACCAGACTACCCCGATGCTAAGATTGCTTCTCCTGCCCCTCATCCTTCTCTTGGCCCTCTCCTGCGCGTGGCCCGAAACGTCGGTCCCGATAGCCGAACTCCTCGACGCACCCACCATGCTCAACCGGAACGACCGTACTTTCCTCCCCTACGCCTGCCTGGGTCGCGACTTCATGCCCGGCGGGAACTCGCCCGACGGCAGCGGCCTCGGGGTATACGTCCAGGTCTGGTGCGAGGACAGCCTGCCCACCAACGTCGACCTGACCGCCGACCGAGCCTGGGTCATCTATCGCTCGGCCCGAGCAGTCTGGGAAACCGACGTCAAGTATGCGCCCGGCTGGAATCCCCACGGCTTCCTGCGTGCAATCGCCGTCGCCGATGGGCCGAAGTGGGACATCGGCCTGCTCTGTGACGTCGTGGTCCGACTCGTCGATACCAACGGCGGTACCTGGTTCCTTCGCACCACGGATGTCGAAATCAAAAAGCACTACTAGTGCTCCACCGGCGCTCACGACTACGTGCTTTGCACCCGACCTGTCCTGAATCAAACTCACCATATGAGCAAGGCGCTGACGCTCGGCCTGCTGGCGGTATCCCTCTCCTTCGCCTCTGCACCGGACACTGTGAACTCTGCCGCGCTTCCTCCGCCCCACGCGGGCATCGTCGCCAGCAAGCTGGCGGCCGGGTTCGTCCTTGGCTACATGCTGGGCACGGCCGGAGCCATTGGCGGCTTCCTCGTCGGATGGGCAATTGACCCTCCGCCGGAGGGTACAGTCCTACCCAACTCACTCGGCATCCGGATAGCCACGCTTCTCGGCGTGACCGCAGGCGGGTCGTTCGGCACGGCAAGCGGCACCTGGCTCATCGGCTCGGCGTGCAAGCAGAACGGGCGGTTCTTTCCCACGTGGGGATGGAGCGCGCTTGCTGCCGCCGCCGGGGTGGCAATGATCTCTACGGACCCCCTCATGTGCTCCCCGCCCGTAGCAAACCCGGCTACCGGTAACACGTTGATGGTCCTTGGAGCTTCCGTGCTGCTCGTGGGGACACCTGTCATCGCGACGTGGGCATACGACCGCAGCCGCACGACTCCCCGGGCACCCACGGACGGCCGCGTGATGTTCGGTTCACCCGCCATCCGCGCGCGTGCGCTGCCTGGTGGTTCCATCTATCCGTCGTTCAACCTGCAGTTCCTGACCGTCCGCTTCTGACAGGTAGATATTCCGCGCGACATTCCACTTGCCGACCCGGTCAAAGTCAGGTTCGCCGGACCAAAGGACATGGCCTGGCTGGTGTCGAAGCACGATAAGAAGGACTACCCCGGCATCCGAGGGTACTGGCCCGTGACATCGAGTCGAAGCAGGCCATAGTCGCCGAGCTGGACGGCGGCTTGGTCGGGTGCCTGAGAGTCGAGTACATGTGGTCTGTGTTGCCCCATATTTCCTCCATCTTCATCGACCCGAACGAGTACCAGGGCCGCCAGGACGTAGGCAGCAGGATGTTGTCTTTCCTCGAGGAGTACCTGCGCGAGCAGGGCTGCCGTAAGCTGGTCAGCTCTTCCGAGATAATCGCTCCCCGGTCACAGGCCTGGCACCGCAAGGTCGGGTTCAAAGACATCGGCACACTCGCCGGTCTGAACGACGACGGCGTGGGCGAGGTCTTCTTCCTCAAAACCCTCCAGAAGTCAATGTCCCCCGCCGACTTGTCCTCCCGGGGCCGCAATCGACACGCCGGGTTGACCTTGTCCCTGCGGCAGGTCATAATTCTGTGGAGGTAGTCATGTGTCGAACTGTCACTGTTCCCTTTGTCCTCTCGGTCGCAGTTGCCTTTGCCCAGCCACCGGTCTTCGACAACCCGGTCACAGTCGACGCCGACGGTGTGCCGATAAACGTCGGCTACGGCGGTAACGCGTCACCTTTTGTCGTCGACTGGGACGGTGACGGGAAGCAGGACCTGCTGCTCGGTCAGTACTCCGGGGGCAAGGTCCGCTTCTACCGGAACGTCGGCACCCATTTCGACCCGGTATTCCAGGACTTCGTCTACCTGCAGGCCGACGGGGTCGACATCTCGGTCAGCTCGGGCTGATGCCAGGGCGCAACAGTCGCAGTATGCGACTGGGACGAGGACGACAGCCTCGACCTCATCGCCGGCGAGCGGCAGGGCTACCTGACCCTCTTCCGACGGACCATCACCGGTGAGCTGACCAACACCGGGCGGCTGCTGTCCAACGGCACCGCAATCCACACCGACATGAACTCGTGGCCGTATGTATGCGACTGGGACGAGGACGGCAGGAAGGACCTGCTGGTCGGGCAATCGGGCATCGGCGGGCCGTGCAACGTCTATGTGTACCTGAACCAGGGGACGAACGAAGCGCCGGTCTTCGGCGACTCCACCCCGGTGCTGGCCAACGGGCAGGCGTTCCGCAGCTACCGCTGTATCCCGGTCGCGCGGGACGTAGATACCCACGGGCAAGCCCGTGGCACTCAACTCAGAATTCAAGCTTCGCTTG
>CBDUZK010000207.1:0-3797 GCA_965371675.1 uncultured bacterium
ACCGGCCCGCTTGCGCGGGCCGGAATCAAGTACGGTCGAAACTCGCTAGTCGAAGTTGGACAGCCGCTTGTACACGCTGCCGGCCGCGTTCCTGATATTGACTTCCAACGGGGTCTGCCCGACCGTGTGGCTGGCGCAGGCGAAGCAGGGGTCATAGGCCCGGAAGAACATCTCCACCATGTTCAGCAGCCCGTCGTCCACCTTGCCGTCGTGAATCAGTTCCTTCGCCGCGTCCCGCACGCTCATGCAGATCGGACCCATGTTATTGGTGGTCGCGACAATCAGGTTCACCTTTTTCATCATCCGGTCCTCGGTCAGCCAGTAGTGATGAAACAACGTCCCGCGCGCCGCCTCGACCACGCCGATACCTTCCTCCTGCATCGTGTAGTCCATGTTGCGGATGTCGGTGCCGGTGATTTCCGGGTCGGTCGCAAGTTGCAGGGCGAGTTCGGAAACGTAGAGCAGCTCGATCAACCGCGCCCAGTGGAACGCCAGCGTCGAGTTCACCGGCTTCGTGCCGAAGGTATCATACATCTTCCGGTAGTGCTCGTTCGCCTTCGGGGTCGCCATACCGTCCGCCGCATTGAGCCGGCCGAGCGGCCCGACCCGGTAGATACCCGAGTCCTTGCCGTCGACTAGGCCCTTGTACCCGACCGCCTTGAGATACGGCACCTTGACGTAGTTCCACTCGACCACGTGCTCGCGGATGTGCTCAAGGTAATCCTGCCCCGCAAACTTCAGGAACTCCTTGTCCTGTGGGTCGGTCACGCGGACCAGCCCGTCGTAGAAACTCACGCGGTTCTTCTCGTCCACCAGCCCCATGTTGTAGGTCGCCAGGCCCAGGTTCGGGTTCTGGATCAGCGCCATGTAGTCACTGTTCGCGAGCACCACGTCCGCGAACAGCTTCAGGCTGAACTCGGCGAAGCCGACGCACGACCGCGCCATCCGCTCGATTTCGACCCGGCCTTCTTCGTCCAGCGCCTTGGTCTGGCCGCCCGGGATCCCGGACACCGGGTGGGTCGGCTTGCCGCCCAGGATTTCGGTAATCTTCTGACCATAGGCCCGGTGCTTGATGACTTCCTTGGCGACGTCGAGCCCGACCTTTTCAATCACGCCCAGGATGTTGCGCTTCTCCTTCGGCGCGTCCGGCCCGACCACGAAGTCCGGCCCGCCCAGGAAATAGAAATGCAGGATGTGGTCGTAGATGACGTACCCGGCGTAGAGCAGTTCGCGCAGCTTGCGCGCGACCAAGGTCGGCTGCGCGCCGAACGCCATATCCAGGGCCTTGGTCGAAGCGTAATGGTGCGCCACCGGGCACACGCCGCAGATCCGGCTCGTGAGCTGGGGCATGTCTTCGGCTTTGCGCCCGACGCAGAACTGCTCGAACCCGCGCATCTCCGGCACCTGCAGGTAAGCGTTCGCCACGTTGCCCGCGTCGTCAAGGAATATCTCGATCTTGCCGTGGCCTTCCAGGCGAGTAACCGGGTCGATAGTAATCCTGCGACTCACTGCTTCCTCCTCCGGTTGATGGTGGCGTTCGCCAGCCCGTACATATAGAAGGTCCCGACCGGGTCCTTGATCTTCTTCAGCAGTTCAACCGTCTCCGGTTCGGTCATGCTCTGCTCGTCGTCGACCCGCAGAATCGACGCCAGGGCCGAGACCATCTTCGCGCCCTGGTCTTTCACCTCGGGCGTCGGACCCAGGCATCCGGTGCACGGCGAGTTGCCGTTGATGCACCGCGTCTCGCACCCGGCCCGGGTCACCGGTCCCATGCAGATGATGCCCTGCTCAAGGAAGCACTTCTCCGGGTCCGCGGCCACCTCCCACGTCCGCTTGATATCGGGCATCTTCTTCGCCTCGTGCTTGTTGCGCACGCACTCATCACACAGCGCCTTGACCGGGGCCAGCACCGTGCCCTTTGCCGGCAGCCGGCCCTCGAAGATGGCCTTGACCGCGGCCAGGATCAGCGGCACCGGCGGCGGACAACCGGGCACGTAGTAATCCACGTCCACCACCTGGTCGAGCGGAAACACACCGTCATAGAACGTCGGCAGGGTCAACTCGCCCTCGGGGACCTTGCACGACGTCTGCGGCTCGGTCCCTTTCGATTCGTCGAGTGACGGCTCGTTGTGGTAGATGGTCTCGAATATCTCCTTCCGACTGTTCAGGTTGGCGAGCCCGGGGATGCAGCCGTGATGGGCACAGGAGCCGAACGCGACCAGCGTCTTCGCCTTCCGTCGCAGCAGACGGGCCCACTCTTCCTGCTCCGACGTGCGGATCGAACCATTGAAGAAACACACGTCCATGTGCTTGTCCGGCATCGCCTCCACGTCGGCCCGCTTGGTGTCCATCGCTACCGGCCAGAGCAGGATGTCGGCCCCGGCCACGATATCAAGCAGCTTCTCGTTCGTATCGAGCACCGCGATCTCGCACCCGCCGCACGATGCCGCCCAGTAGAATCCGAACTTCAGCTTGTCGGCCACACAGCCTCCTTGGAATCCAGAGATGTTCTCATGCTAGCAGCCCCCGGTCCCGCAACACCGGCCGCGCGTCGATCTTGCCGTAGTCGAACGCCAGTTCTTCCTCCGGCATTCCCAGCGCCAGCCCCAGCAGCTTGGTGAAGTAGAGAATCGGAATCGGCTTGTAGTTACTGTCCTGCGCCAGCATGTCCAGTTGCAGCGCGTCGATGTTGTAATGACAGAGCGGGCAGGTGGTAGTCAGGACGTCCGCGTCAAACTGGCGCGCGTTCTCGATGATCCGCCGCGCGCACTTCACCGCCACGTCCCGCTGGCTCACAACCAGGTATCCGCCGCAGCACTTGGTCTTGAAATCGAACTGCGCCGGCTCGGCCCCGAGCGCGGCCATCAGGTCGTCCAGCATCTGCGGGTCGGTCGGGTCGTCGAACTGAAGCACTTCGCCCGGCCGAACCATCAGACACCCATAGTACGACGCCACCTTCAGCCCGGCGAGCGACCGGCGCACCTTCGCCTTGATCCCGCTCCAGCCGACCGAATCGCGCAGCACCTCCAGGTAGTGGACTACCTCAAGCGGCGGCTCGTACGGCTCGTCGATGAAATCAAGCAGCCTCTGACCGGTACGCTCATCCGCCCGGTCCTGCAGCGCCTCGTTCGCCCGCTTCAGCACGTTGTAGCAGGCCGCGCACAGAGTCACCAGCTTGTCGCCGAGCTGGCTCGCCCGCACCAGGTTCCGCACCGGGCCGATCTGGGACCCGATGTCGTCGGTGTTGGTATTGTAGATGGCTCCGCAGCACGTCCAGGCCGGCATCTCGACCAGTTCGATGTCGAGCCGCTGCGCCACCTTGCGCGCCACCGTATCCAGGGACTTCGCCTTGGTGTAGAGCGTGCAACCCGGGTAGTAAGTCAGCTCCATCCGCTACCCCGCAAACTTGCGGTATCCCGCGATGAACGCCTGCTGCGGGACGTCCTCCAGTTCCTCCGGCATCGCGTCATCCGGGTCGACCTCGCTCTGCTTCGCGCGCAACACGAAGGTCCGGCACGCCTCGGCGATCTTCGCGTAGTCGATGCCGCACGGGCAGCGCGCGCCGCAGGTCATACAGCTCGCGCATAACCAAATACCTCGTGAATTGATGACCTCCTCCGGCTGCCCCATCTGCAGCAACAACATCGCCTCACGCGGTTTCGGGTCCATCTCCTCGGACACCGGGCACCCGGCTGTACAGCACCCGCATTGGAAACAGGCGTCGATATTCTCGCCGCTCAATTCCTCAATCTGGCGAACCAGAAGCCGACTCTGCATGTCATTCATAACAATCAGGC
>CBDUZK010000208.1:0-3793 GCA_965371675.1 uncultured bacterium
TGCGCCTCGAAACCACGGACAGGACAACCCAGGTCAAGGCGGTCCTTGCCCGGTAGCGGACGGCCACAAATCCAGGGCGGCGCGGCAACCCCGCGCCGCCCTTCCTCTTACCGGACAAACAGGTCCTGCTCCTTTGACACCCGAGTCCATTCCAGTGGTCTATTCACGTGACGGTAAGCGCCACACCCGACGACCACCTGCTGTTCCAATCGTGGAACCCCGATGACCCCGTATCGGTGCTGGACGCCTTCTTCTCGAACACCATCTACTGCAACTTGGGCGACATCCCCCCGGGTCAAACCTGCGTGGCCCCGACACCTCCAGCCTGGCTCAAACACGGTGACATCCTCCTCCGCCTGATTGTAACCCGGAGTCGGTGCGGCCTGTGGGCGTGCAACCGGCTGAGCCACGCCGCCGTCCATCTCGGGCGCACGCTCGGGATCGAGCAGTTCTGCGACCGGGAGACGTTGCTGCAGACGGTGCTGGCCGCCATCCACCGCCTGCAACCGAAGACGCACACAAATACAAACGTACTCGTCTACTGCACAGGCCGGACCTTCCGCCCCTGCGACCTCCAGCCCTGCCTGCGGGTCACGCCCGACAACCTGCCCGCGATACAAAACAGCGGGCTGTTTGAGTCCACACTCGCAGCCGGAATTGAAACAGGCACCTGCTTCGCCGCCTTCGCCGGGGACCGCCCGGTTGCACTCGCCGGCACCGTACCGGTCCCGCACATGACGGACCTGGTCGCCGAAATCGACATCCCGGGCACGCTCGACTCCTTTCGCGGCCAGAGATACGGCCGCACCGTACTCGCCCACACCACCGACGCGGTCATCAAGCGCGACCGCGTGCCGTTCCTGGTCATCGCGGACAACAACGTCGCGGCACTCCGCATCGCCCGCCACGTCGGCTATCACACCTACGGCCGACAGCTCCTGGTCCACGAAGCCTGAAACGCCAGCACCCCGAATCCGATTCCCATGGTCTAAACAACAGATGAGCACTCGGAACGCACTGGCGCTGAGCCTGCTGCTCGCAGCCGGCCCGGCCTGCGGCACTGACGATGGCAACCGGGCGGCCATCGGAATCGCGCATCCGGCCGATGCGGTCAAACCAGTGATGAATCACCTTGCGGAAGAAACCAGTCCGTACCTGCGAGACCACGTCCTCAACCCGGTCGACTGGTATCCGTGGGGACCGGAATCCTGGGACAAAGCCCGGAAAGAGGACAAACCCATCTTCCTGTCCATCGGCTACTCGGCCTGTCACTGGTGCCACGTCATGGCCCACGAGTCGTTTGAAGACGAAAAGATCGCCGCCATACTGAACGACAACTTCGTATCAATCAAGGTCGACCGGGAGGAACGCCCGGATATCGATGAGATATACATGGAGGCGGTCCGCATCATGACCGGCTCCGGCGGTTGGCCCCTGACTGTGTTCCTGACCCCGGACCTGAAGCCATTCTACGGCGGCACCTACTTCCCGCCTGAACCGAAGCACGGCATGCTGTCGTTCCGGCGCGTCCTCCAATCAGTGACCGCTATCTACGGCACCGAACGCGACAAAATCAACCAGACCGGGTCTGCACTGGTCACTCAGATCGACCGGCTCTCGGCCCTGCCGGCGCACGAAGGTGAATTGACCGCGGACCCGCTCCACCGCTACTACAAGCAGCGGCTCGAAGTGTTCGACTCGGAACACGGCGGGTTCGGAGTCGCACCCAGGTTCCCGAACCCGACCGACCTGCTATTGCTCACCCGCCTTGCCGACCAGGCGGGATTCGACCAGGCCCGACACATGGTGGAGTTCACCCTGCACAAGCTCGCCGACGGCGGAATCTACGACCACCTCGGCGGCGGATTCCACCGCTACTCGACCGACTCCATCTGGCTTATCCCCCACTTCGAGAAGATGCTGTACGACAACGCGCTCCTGGCCCGCGTGTATACCGAAGCCTGCGTCACGTTCAAGGATGATACCTACCGCGCGGTTGCCGAGGACATCCTCGCGTACATGGAGCGTGAGCTGCGCACACTGACCGGCGGCTTCTACGCTACCCAGGATGCGGACACCGACGGGGACGAAGGCGCCTACTACGTGTGGTCAAAGGCCGACCTTGACCGCGTACTGGATTCCAAATCGGCCGCCCTCGCCGCCGACTACTACGGCGTCACCCTTGCGGGCAACTTCGAGGGCCGCAACATCCTGCACGTAGCCCAGCCGGTCGAGAAACTGCTCCAGCGCCACCGGCTTGGATCGGATGAACTCCTCGAGCGATTGGCCGACATCCGGGAGAAACTCCTCGCCGAACGCACCCGTCGCATGACCCTGCGCCGCGACGACAAAATCCTCGCCAACTGGAACGGCCTGGTCCTTTCCTCCCTCGCCCGCGCGCACCAGGCGTTCGGCAACGAACACTGGCTTGACCTGGCGCACAACCTTGCCGATTACATCAAGAAGGAACTCCTGACCGAGGATGGCATCCGGCACGTGAACCGTACCGGCCAGGACGACATCGCCGGGCAGTTGAGTGACTACGCTCACGTCGCCGAGGGATTTCTCTGCCTGTATGAGTCCGACTTCAATCTGGCACACCTCGTCATCGCCCGAACACTCACCGACCGCATGGTCGAGCGGTTTCACGATCCGGACGGCGGATTCTTCACCACCGCAGAAGAGACGCCGGGGATCATCTCCCGTACGCGCAGCGCATTCGACTCCCCGGTTCCGTCCGGCAACTCGGTCGCGGCCTCGAACCTGTTCCGCCTCGCCCGCATCACGGGCGACAGTGGCTACGAACACATTGCGGTCGGCACAATCCGCCGCTTCTACCCCACGGTCATGTCCTATCCGGCCGGGTTCGCCCGACTGCTCACCGCGCTCGACTACCGGCTCCACCCGGGCACCGAACTGGTGATCTTCACCCCGGACGACTCCACCGCGCGGAAGTTTGCAGACGGAATCCGGAGCCACCCGGACCCCTACCGTACACCAGTCATGGTCCGGGGACAACAGGCTGACACCGAAACCGCAGCATTCACCCCGCTGGTCAGCGGTCGCTCGGCGCCACCGGGTCGCGCAGCGGCATTCCTGTGCCGCAACGCAACCTGCCTCCCGCCCGTCAATACTGCGACAGAACTCGAAAGGCTGCTCGAAATACCGGGCTCGCTTGACACAAATAGTGCCCCGGATAGACTATAAGAGATTATGCAAGAAAGATTTACGGAACGAGTCCGCAAGGTAATCAGCATGGCGCGCCAGGAAGCGGTGCGCCTGCACCACGACCACATCGGCACCGAACATCTCCTGCTCGGACTGCTGAAAGAAGGCGAAGGTGTAGCCGCCGTCGTGCTCACCAATCTCGGCATGAACCTCGAAGACCTGCGCCGTGCGGTCGAGAACGCGGTCACGACCGGTTCCGAAACGCTGGTGCTGGGCGAAGTGCCCCTGAACCAGGAAGCCCGCGCCGCCCTCAACTACGGGGTCGACGAAGCCCGCAAGATGAACCACACGTACATCGGCACCGAGCACCTTCTGCTCGGGCTGCTGCGCGAGGAACGCGGGCTCGGCTGCCAGGTTCTCCAGACGCTCGGCGTCGACATCGAACTGGTCCGCAACGAGACGATCAAGCTGCTCGGCGGCAAGGGTGGACAGACCGCCAAGCCCCGCTCCAAGACCCCGTCGCTCGACTACTTCTCACGCGACCTGACCGAGCTCGCCCGTGAAGACAAGCTCGACCCGATCATCGGCCGCGACCGGGAGATCGAGCGGGTCATCCAGATTCTCG
>CBDUZK010000209.1:0-3785 GCA_965371675.1 uncultured bacterium
GCTGGGAACTCATGGCAGGCGAGGGCGGAGGCGTGCTTTCGTCCGGCACTGTGCCCGGGCAGGACTACCGGTTCCGGCAGGTGACCGCGAACCCGTCTGTCGGCAATATCGGGGTCAGGTGGCAGATGCCGTATCCCGGGCACGTGCGAATCGCGGTGTACGACAAAGTGGGGCGCCTGGTCAAACTGATGCGGGACGAAGAAGCGTCGGCCGGGTCCGGGCACGCGGTGTGGGACCGGACCGACCGCTACGGCCGCAAGGTTGCCACCGGGGTCTACTTCTGTGACTTCCGGGCCGGAGAGTACCGGTCGCGGAAGAAGTTCGTGCTGATGAAGTAGCAGCAGAGAAGCAGAGAGCAGGGCAGCCACGGTATTCCCGTGGCTGTTCTGCGTGCATGGGGTATCGGGCTTGAATCGTGCCAAGGTGGATTTCGGCCGGATATGTGGGCCTGCAGTGTCTGCCTTGCCTCGGAAGCAGCCCGGCGCAAGGCAGGGCGGTATCTGCGATTCGGCATTCGGAATCGGGATAGCTGCTGAGAACACCAAGTAGCAGGTCAGGGGCAGAGCCGGAAGACCCATGGAGTCGGAAGCGTCCGGCGTTATGCGTCTTGCGTCAAGCGTAAGACGCATCGCGGTTCCCGGCGCAGGTCTTGCTTGACTGGCGGGCGGTTCCCTCTATTCTGCCCTGTGTTCTGGCGGATTGCGGTTATGCGGCGCACCGGGGACCCGGTGGCGCGTGCGCTGCGGACCGGTCTGCACGAGTCCGGCCTGCGCAGCCTGCAGGGTGTCCGCTGCGCGCGCCTGTTCTTCCTCGAAGGACAACTCAGCCGTCCGGACGTGGAGCGGCTCGGCCGCGAGCTGTTCTGCGACCCGGTGAACGAGGAGTTCACCATCGGTCGGGACAAGGTCGGGTCGATGACAATCGAGGTGCTGCTCAATGCGGGGGTGATGGACCCGAGCGTCGGGAGCACGATGCGGGCGCTGGTCGACATGGGGTATCGCGGGTGCCGGGTGCGCACCGGACGCGGGTACGACTTCGGCCGCGAACTCGGGTCGGGCGAGCGCCGGCTCGCGCTCGGGCTGCTGATGAACCCGCTGATCGAGCACGTGGCGAAGCCGGGCGAAGCGGTGTTCGGGCGGCCGCGGACCTACCGGTTCCGGCCCCGGACCGTGCGCCTGCGCGGCCGGAGCCTGCGCCGGCTCGAACGAATCTCACAGACCGGGCTGCTGGCGCTCGGCGGCGACGAGATGCAGGCAATCCAGCGCCACTTCGACAAGCTGGGCCGGGACCCGACCGACGTCGAACTGGAGACGTTTGCCCAGACCTGGTCCGAGCACTGCCAGCACAAGACGTTCCGGGGCAGGATTGACTCCGACGGCCGGCGCATCGACAACCTGCTGAAGTCGACCGTGTTCCGCGTGACGCGCGAGCTGAACCTCGATTGGTGCCTGTCCGTCTTCCACGACAACTCGGGCGCGATTGCGTTCGACGACGAGCACGCAATCACGTTCAAGGTCGAGACCCACAACCACCCGTCGGCCCTGGAGCCTTACGGCGGCGCGGCGACCGGTATCGGCGGCGTCATCCGCGACTGCCTCGGCACCGGGCAGGGCGCGAAGCCGATTCTCAATACCGACGTGTTCTGCTTCGCGCCGGTGTCGATGAAGCGCCGGGACGTTCCCGACGGCGTGCTCCACCCGAAGCAGGTGATGCGGGGCGTGGTGGCGGGCGTGCGTGACTACGGAAACCGGATGGGCATTCCGACCGCGAACGGCGCGGTGTATTTCGACGAGGGGTTCGTCGGCAACCCGCTCGTGTTCTGCGGCACGCTCGGCCTGATTCCCCGCGACCGGCTCAGGAAGCGCGTGCGCAAGGGACAGGCAATCGTGGTCCTGGGCGGCAGGACCGGTCGCGACGGCATCCACGGAGTGACGTTCGCCTCGCTCGGGCTGGACCAGCAGTCGCAGGAGTTCTCCGGCGGCGCGGTCCAGATCGGCAACCCGATTGAAGAGAAGAAGCTGGCGGACCTGATGCTCGCCGCGCGCGACCGGGATCTTATCCGGACGACCACCGACTGCGGCGGCGGCGGGCTGTCGAGCTCAATCGGTGAGCTGGCGGAGCGGACCGGGTGCGAAGTGTGGCTGGACCGCATCCCGCTCAAGTACGAAGGACTGACCCCGGCTGAAATCTGGATTTCCGAGGCGCAGGAACGGATGGTGATATTCACCGCGCAGTCCCTGGTCAAGCCGCTGTTGAACCTCGCCCGGCAGCACGACGTCGAGGCGACGGTCATCGGTGTGACCACGGGCACCAAGCGCCTGGTGCTCAAGTACGGCAAGCACGTGGTCGGGGACATGGACATGCGGTTCCTGCACAACGGCTGGAGCGTCAGCCACAAGGTCGCGCACTGGGACAAGCCCGACACCCCGGACCCGTTCGTGCGCCGGCAGCGCGACCTGACCCGGGTGGTGATGCAGTTGCTGCAGGCGCCCAACATCGCGAGCAAGGAATGGGTGACGCGGCAGTACGACCACGAAGTCCAGGGCCGGAGCGTGATGAAGCCCTTCTGCGGGCCGCGCAACGCCGGGCCGACCGACGCCTGCGTCATCACGCCGGTTCCCGGCTCCAACCGCGCCTGTGTGGTATCGTGCGGGCTGCGGCCCCGCTACGGCCTGCTCGACCCCTACTGGATGGCGGCGTCGGCAATCGACGAAGCGCTGCGCAACGGCGTGTGCGCGGGCGGCGACATTGAGCGGACCGCGCTGCTCGATAACTTCTGCTGGGGCAGCCCGGAGCGGCCGGACCAGCTTGCGGGCCTGGTGCGTGCGGCCCAGGCCTGCTACGACATCGGCAAAGCCTACCGCACCCCGTTCATCTCGGGCAAGGATTCACTCTACAACGAGTTCCGCAATGCGTCCGGCGAGTCGCTGCCGATTCCGCCGACCCTGCTGATATCCGCGGTCAGCGTGATTGCGGACAGCCACCGGGTCGTCAGCGCGGACCTCAAGGCCGCGGGTTCATACCTGTACGTTGTCGGCGAGACGCTTGAAGAGATGGGCGGCAGCGAGTACTTCCGCATCAACCAGGGGATGGGCCGCGTGGTGCCGAAGGTGGACCCGGCGCGAGGCCGGCGCATCATGAAGGCGCTCGGCCGCGCGATGCGGAACGGCCTGGTCCGCGCGTGTCACGACCCTTCCGAAGGCGGGCTCGGGGTCGCGCTGATCGAGATGGGATTCGCGGGCGGCATCGGGCTTGAGGTCAAACTCAGCCGGGTCCCGGGTGCGCGGGCATTCGACCGGGACGACTACCTGCTGTTCAGCGAGTCCAATACCCGGTTCCTGTGCGAAGTCGGGCCACGCAAACGGGCCGCGTTCGAGCGCGTGATGCGCGGCCTGCCGTGCGCCGCAATCGGTCGGACCCGGTCCGACCCGGTGCTGGTCGTGACCGGGCTCGCGGGCGACGAAGTCGTACGCCTGGACCTCGACCGGGCCGAAACAGCCTGGCGCCGCGCCCTCACCCGGCACTTCTAGAACCTTGTCCGCAGCCCAACCGCCAGGAACTGAGCCGGGGTTAGCCACGGATAGACGCAGATAAGCACGGATGGACACAGATGATGGCGGAAGATTGAAGATAGAGGAGTGAGGATGGAGGAGCGAAACCCGGGACTGTACCAGCAAGGGACTGTCCCAGTGGTTTCGCGGAAGAGTGGTCAGCCGGCCTAGCGCGTGATGATGACCTTCGCCCGGAAGGGACTGTCCCCTGGGATGCCGGAGGCTGGGACTGTA
>CBDUZK010000210.1:0-3781 GCA_965371675.1 uncultured bacterium
AGAGGACGAGGCAACCCATATCTGTTTCGTGTGGGTCCTTACGTGAGGCAACACGGCGGTTGCCGGGGTACTCACGGCGGGTTTGACAGCGTGCAGCCGGGCGGGCAACATTACCTGTTGCCTCCGCGGCGGCGTGCCCGGGTAATCGGGGTCGCCAGTCGGTGGGCAGAAAGGAGTTTCATGAAACACAGTCGCTTGCTGTTACTCACGGTCACCGCGTTGTTCGCGCTCGGCAGTTGGTGTGAGGTTGTGCCGGAGCGTAATTGGGAGCGCGGCGCTTTTCGCCCGGACCCGGGCCGGGCCTGGGACCTGCCGTCCGATCTGCGCGTGACTTCGATAATCGGCTACGAGGATGAAATCCCGACCTCGGAGCTGCCGCTGGCCCTGGCGGTCACAAACACTTCGTTCGACCGGGTAACCGGTACGATGCCGCGCGGGCTGTGCTTCCGGCCGCGCAATGCCGAGTACCAGTATATGATTGTCCTGCAGGATTTCGTGTTCGAAGTCCCGGGGGACGGTGATACCGTCATCTACGTCCCGACCTGGTGCGCGAACGAGGACTTGGATGAGCCGGAGGAGGAAGCGCTGTTCGACATCGACCTCCAGGCGTGGGACCGCGAGATGAAGGAATTGTACGACCTGTTGCAGGGCAAGGTGCTCATCGACACTTTCGTCGAGCTGGACATGGTCCAGGACGCGCTGTATGAAATCACGGACGGCGCGGGGCTGACCGACTCCACCCGGGTCTGGCTGGAGACCCTGCCTTAGGGAAGCGCGAAGTACGAATGGTGAGTGACGAATAGCGAATGACAGCGTTTTGTTTCCGCGCGGCCGCCGTCCTGCTGTTGCTGGTCGGGGTCGCGTGGCCGGACACGTCCGGGCCGATGGTATCAGTCGAGCCGGTGAGCGCAGTCGAGCGGACCATCGATTCGCTGACCGACAGCCGTAACTACCTGCGGGCAAAGGAACTGGATGCGGCGTGGGTGCGCAGCACGCCTGGCGCCCCACGCTCTACTCCGGACGCTTCATGCTCAACGCCGGAAGCGTCCGGCGCCATGCGTTTTGCGTCTACGGTCGTCATCGACACCGGCATCGTACGCTCGTTCTCGATTGCCGTGGGCGATGATGCAATCTGGGTCGCGGCGGCCGGCATCGACACGCTGGTGCGGGTCTACCGGTCCGAAGACTTGGGGTTGACATGGGAACAGGTCCTGTGGTTCTCCCCCGGTGCCGGGATCCCCGAGGTCGAGGTTGTGTACGGGCCCGGGGATTCGAGCTTCGTCTACGTGTTCTACCTTGCCGCGGTGGATGGCGGTGATTTGCGGGTCATGCGCATTCGTCATCGCGGCGCTGAGGACAGCCTCGCGTGGGTCGACCTGGGGGTGGCGGTCGGACCGGACACCATTACCGCCTTCTCGGTTGACGCGGACCGGGACGACTACCACTACCTCTACTGCCTGTACGCCGACGAGAACCGGGTCGGCCGCAACGGGAGTTTCACCCGCTCGCTCGACTTCGGCAGGAGCTGGGAGATAACCCAGAACTGGTGGAACTGCCAGGACCCCTGCGTCCGCTACGGCTCCGGGTCCACGGTGCACTGCGCCTGGCGCTACGCGGCGACCGGGCGGGAGATACACGTGGAGACCAACCGCTACTACGGCCGGCCCCGACGCTGGCGCGGACACAAGAAAGTCAGCGGTGCCGTGGAGTCGTGCATCGACCCGGTAATCGTGCAGGCGGATACGGTCGATGATGCGCGCGCGGCGGCGTGGGTGTGCTACACGGCTGTGAGCCGGACCGGCCGGCGCCATCAGGTGGAGTTCGCCTACAGCAGGAGCGGCGGCGCGGGCTGGGTTCACGTCGGCAGGCCCGGCGAGAATCCATGGCTGGACGAGTGGGCTCCCGCCCTGGCGGGGGTGCGTGACCACGCGAGCGGACGTGTGTACATGGCCTGTGTGGCAGGTCAACCCGACCCGGGAGGCCAGGGCCCGGTCGACAAGACGGTGTTGCTGTGGCGGTCAATCAGCATGTGGGACCCGGTTTCCTGGTCCGGGGCCGTGCGGGCGAGCGTCGGGCAGGTTGCATCGGGTGGTAGCGTCGGCCCGCAGTTGGTGGTGCCGGCTGGAGCGCCCAAACACTTCCCGCTGCTGGTGTACAGCCGGCGTGACCCGGCGGGCGCGCGCGGGCTGTATGCCTCGGCGTTCTGGCTGCCGGGCGGCGTGGATAGCGGCCAAAGGATCGAGGGTTCGAGGGTTGCGTTGAGGTGTTTCCGGAACGGACAACACGTGCGGTTCGAGTTCGACGTCCCGCGGTCCGGGCGCTGGCGATTGGTGGTGTATGATGCGGCCGGGCGCCTGGTGGAGCGGTTGCTCGATGCGACGCTCGAGCCCGGTATCCACGCGGCGGACTTTGATTGCACCGGCAGGGTTGCCGGGACCTGTTTCGCGCGCCTGACCGGCCCCGGTGGAGTCTCTGCCGGGCGGCGGTTGACAATTGTCTCCGGGTCAGGATACTGGCACTGAGGAGAGTCAATCTATGCGTTCAGGAATCCATATTACTCGCAGAGTCCTTCGGGTCGCGCGCTTCGGGTTTGCCGCGCTGCTGATCCTTGCGGCGTGCGACGACCTGCTGCCGTCCGATGACTTCGAGCCGTCCGGCGCGCAGTTCAACCTGAACCCGGCAATCGAGGTGGCTTCGATTACCGGCGGACCGCGGCCGGTGGTGACCGGTACCTATACCCTTGAAATGATGGCGCGTTCGACCACCGACGGCAGCGCGTCCGACCTGCTGCCGGCCGGGCTCCTGTTCAGTTCCACCCAGCGCAGGGTCCAGCACATGCTGGTGCTGAAGGGTCAGCAGGTCAGTTTCGAGACAACCCTGAGCAGCGAGGATGTCGGCGTGTTCTGCTGCAACCGGCTGCGGCGGACACCGGATGACCTTGACACGTTCGACCTGGGACCGGTGACCGACAACCCGGGTCTGCAGGAAATCGTCACCGCGGTCCGCAACAAGGACATCTCGGCCTATTCCAACCTGTGGATGATTCAGCGGGCGGTGTGGATGGTGACCGATTCGACCGGGCTGAACCAGGCGTACCGTGATTCGCTGGCCGGCCTGCCGGCCGAAGGTGACTGGTCCGGAGTCGCGAGGCAAAGGTAGGTCCCATGGCAGATGCCGGTTCGATGAAAGGATTCCTGCAGGAAATCCTGACAGGGCTGTCGGTGGATTACGCCGACATCCGGGTCGAGGAGACCGAACGGTCGCACGTGGTGTACCGGGGTGAGGAACTCGACAGCATCGGCCGGAACTTCGAGCGCGGCGGCTGCATCCGGGCATTCCACCGGGGAAACTGGGCGGTCGCGACCTTCAATACCATTGATGACGGGCTGCGGAAACTGGCGACCGAAGTAGCGGAACAGGTGGAAACCTTGCCCCCGCTGGATGCGATGGTCGCGACCCTGGGGCCGCACGAAGAGGAGGATCGGATTGCGCCCGAGCTGGACGTGCGCAAAGTCACGCTGGCCGAGAAGCACGGGCTGATCCATCACTATAACAGCATCCTGACCGCGTCACCGGGCATCACGACCACGTCCGCGATTTACCGGGACGCGCACCGGTACGTCGTGTTCTACTCGACCGAGGACCGTTACATCGACCAAGAGTTCTCCGAGTGCGGGTTCGCGGTCCGGGCGGTGGCGAAGGACGGAACCGATATACAGGAATACTCGGACTCCTGCGGGAAGCCGCAGGCCGCGGGACAGGACGCCCTCGCCGGGCTGCG
>CBDUZK010000211.1:0-3770 GCA_965371675.1 uncultured bacterium
GTCTTCTCGCGCACCTGGCGCGAGCACCAGCGGGCCAAACGCCGCATCAACCGCGGCGACTGAGCCTATCGGCATAGCTGCCTGTTGACTCCGGACGGACTCCGAACTAGACTGACGCGAAGATAAGGATAGTGGCACCGCTGAGTCCAAGTCGGCAGCTGGGTGCCCAGCTTCCGAAAGTCGGTGAGTCGCATCAGAGGAGGCGTACATACACCGACACACAACACACATCCTACCGCTGCTGTTGGGCCTTGCGGTCCTGGCGGTTCCAGCCATCGGGGAAGGGGAATGGGAAACGCTCGAAGACGTGCCCATTGGCACTATATCGGGCGTGGGCCTCGTGTACGCAGCCAGTTCGATCTGGGGCATCTTCCCGGACCCGGACCTGGAGGAGGAAGACGCGTACCTGTGGCGCTTTGACTGCGAGACAGACGAGTGGGATGAGTGCCCGGTGGAAGAGGTCGGCGACATCCTCGAATACTCTGCGATAACCTGGCAGCCGGGCCTGAGCGGCTCCGGGGTCATCTGGTGGGTCGGAAACGCATGCGAAGACCCGGTTGAGCCGACGCTCTTCTGGTACGACATCGACGAAGAGGAGCTCTACGACGAAGAAGTCACCGGGCTGACCTTCGGTCCCGGCGTGAGCCCGGCCCACGGCGACGCGTGGTACCCCTCGTGGGTGCAGCAGATCGAACTCAACGTCGGCTGGCTGCACTGCCTGGAAGGCGGCTCGGTCGAGTTCTGGCGCTACGGGATCCCTGTCGAGCTCGACGCCCCGGAGGAGGACAGCATCTACCCGCCTGACAGCTCGGCAGTCCATGACCCGACGCCGCCGTTCAAGTGGTCTGCTCCCGATTCGACCTACCGTCTGCTCGTTGCGACCGACGAGAACTTCAACGACGTTGTCATCGACCAGACAGTCTCCACATCAAACTACGACCCTTCGACTGCGCTTGACGATGGCCAGTACTTCTGGAAGGTCGGGACGAACAACGGGCTCGGCAGCTACACGTGGAGCCAGGTCCGCATCTTCTGGCAGGGCTCAGGCTGGGTCCAACTCGAGGACCTGCCCGGCAGCGCGACCAGCGGCGCGGCACTCGCTTACGACAACCAGGACTACTACCTCACGCAGTCGCCAATCGGCTTCCGGGGCGGAGTGAACGTGAACTACTACCGCTACGAGTTCGACGACGTCGCAAGCGACTGGACGACGCAAGGCATGCACACGACGCCCCACCAGCAACTGGCCGGCACGTCTCTCGCTACCCCGCAGGACGACGCGGACTACGCTCCGCCCTGGGCTATCTTCGGGGGCAACAGCACCTTCGCCTACTGGCACCACTGGCGATACGGCTGGGACGCGGGAGGCAACGCGTTGCCGGAGAGCCCGGGTGATGGAGCTTCCATCGCCTACGCGCACCACGACGACCAGGACTACCTGTACATGGTCTGCGGCAGCAGCAGCACCGGGTTCTACCGGCTGCCGATAGAGTACGAGGGAGAGGGCGGCGGCGAATCGCGGGGCTCTGTGCCGATAGCCATGGGCGCGCGCGTCGTCGGCCGCGCCAACGAGCAGGCCTTGCAGTACACGCTCGACGCAGACGGCCCGGTCCGGGTCACGCTATGCGACGTGTCCGGACGGATCGCGGCGACACTGTGCTCCGGCTCGCAGGAAGCCGGACAACACGAGCTGTGCTGGAATCCAAGGACCCTCGGCCTCCATGCCGGGGCGTACATAGTAGCTCTTGATGCCGGACCCCAGCAGGCCCGGCTCAAGGTCATCGTGAGATAACTCAAACGGGTGGCGGCCGCGGACTTCCGCGGCCGCCGCCCGCAGGGAGACGTTGTGAAGAAACTGCTACCTCTGCTGGCTTTACCGCTCTGCCTCTTCGCCCAGGTCGAGGTAGACACCATCATTGACCTCGGCCGCTGCATCTACGGCGGCCACTACATACCCGAGCTCAACAAGCTCTACGCGATGGGCCCGTACTGGGTCGTTGCCCTCGACTGCTCGACTTGGCAGAAGACCGCCGAGTTCCCGACCGACGCGCCCTATGGCGGTACCAAATACATATGGAACCCCCTCCGGCACAAGTTGTACGTCTCGATCAACTACCTGATGGACAGCACGCTTGTCATCGACGCGGTCACTGACTCGGCCTGGTGGATTCGACCGGGATTCAAAGACATTGAGTACGTTGCTTCCAAAGACCTGCTGTACGGAACCCCCTGGAATCGCAGCGACCTCTGGATCCTCGACTGCGCCACAGACACTGTGGTCAGGACCATCGAGCCGCCGGTTCCGGACTATGGCATGGGCACCCTAACCTGGGACCCGGTCAACGACCGGGTGTACGTCAACGTATCCAGTTGGGGCGGGACGCCTCACATGGCGGTCTACGACGTGCCCACCGACTCCCTGCTCGCGCTCTTCCCGCTGGGCTGCGTGCCTCCGCTCAAGCTGAGCTTCCACCCCGAGCGGCACAAGGCGTACTCGGTTTCCGGCGTGGGTTTCGGAGGGCCGCCCGGCGCCGGGGTGATAGACACCGACAGCCCCGTTCGCATCAACCTCCTGCCATTCAAGTCCCACGGCTACTTCTTCAGCAACCTCCATCGAGGTCCTGTTTCGACCAACTTTCTGATGGACAAGGTCTACTTCGGCGGCAACAGCGGAACAGGCCCGCTCCCGAGAAGCTGCACGCTCTTCGTGGTGGACTGCGCCACCGATTCCATCATCAAGGAAATTGAGTTCCGGGGCCGGGGAGCCCACACGTACGTGGTCTGGGTGCCTTGGAGCAACCGCGTGTATTTCGACGCCGACGACCGGTTCCACGCGGCGGTGCTGGACTGCGAGACCGACTCCCTCATCGTCCCGGAGCTGGTCCTGCCCGGCCAGGACTGGGCTCCGGCTGACATTCTGCTTGACCCGATTCGTGAACGCATCTTCGCCATCGCCGCGGATACGACCGCGATTCACGTCCTGCGCGACGTGACATCTGGTCTGGCTGAAGGGCAGGTACCTGCGGGCTTTCCTCCGATGCTGCCGCTGGTGCATCCCAACCCAGCCCGAAACCTGATCTGGCTCGGCAGCGACGACCGGGTTATGCTCTATTCACCGGATGGTCGTAGCGCAGCCTGTCTCAACCCGGGCGTGACCGATGTCGCACGGCTTCCGCGGGGAGTGTACTTCGGCCGGTGCCCAGGGTCTAGCAGGTCGGTCCGGCTGGTGCTGGTCGACTAGCGACTGGGACCGCAATCTGCTGGAAGAGCACCTACGAAGCTCGCAGGGGACATGCCCGGTTTTCGGTCCTCCGAAACCCGGGTCGTGTCCTCAGCAAAGCGGTTCAGGTCGGAATCGCCCTCAGGGCTACGAAGCTCGCTCCCGGCCGGTGTCCCTCGACCGGTTCCTCGACCCGGTCGCACTCTTCCGGACCGAGGAACAGCGTCGAGACCACCCGCTCGACCCGGTACCCGGCCTGCTCGAAATCTGCCCTCACTTCATCCAGCGTTGCGAACCGCGCCCGGCTGAACAGCTCGTCGCCCTGCTTCGCTCGCTTCGCGTAACTCGCGCCCCACGCTCCGTCCCGGTCCAGGAACGCATTGACCACCCGCCCCCCGGGCTTCAGTATGCGTCGGCACTCAGCCAGCACCGCAGGCCGGTCCTCAAGAAACGCCCACGTGGTCAGGAAGAAAACCGTACCGAACGTCTCGGCCCGGAACGGCAGTTCTTCCGCATCGGCGCCCAACACGTCGATTCCGCGCTGCCGTGC
>CBDUZK010000212.1:0-3731 GCA_965371675.1 uncultured bacterium
GCTTGCAGCACTCAAGCAGGTGTGGTTGATCTGTGACTGCATCTGCGGCAAGCGCAAGCAGGACAGCACTCAGTCTCATCCGGCCTCCCTATCTCTGAATCACGACCTTGTAGACGCTTGATGCCTTACGCTCAACGCCCGACGCCCGGAAGACGAAGTAGACACCGGGCGCGACGTGACTGACGTCAGTCTCTCCCGGGGCAAGGTCGATGACTCTCCTCCCGGTCACGTCCAGCAGGGCTGCGCCTCTCGTCCACTCCGGCAGCAACATCGTCCTGCCCACAATCGTCGGGGTGCGTACCACCTTCGGCTTCATACCTGTCTTCCCCGCCATACCCACCGGTAGAATCCGGAATGCGCTGTCCGACATGTCGAACTGCCACCCCGGGCCATAGGCCATGGCCAGAATCCAGGCCGCGTCCACAATCGCATTCGGTACGACCCAGGCGTACACCGAGTCATCCGGGCTCAAGCCTGTGGCGATGGTGTCCATCTGGTAGAACTCCAGTCCCGGCTCCACAACCGTGTCGAGCAGGAAGAAGAGCGACACCGAGTCGCAACGCGGCGGCGTCAGGACCTTCCATCTGATCAGGCATGTGTCGCCCGGGCAGAACTCCAGGCTCGTGTCCGGGTGTAGCACCCGGACCGCCTCCACCTCGAACACCGACGTCTCTCCGCCGCCCCCGACCACCAGTTCCTCGTACCCGTTACCGTTCAGGTCAGCGCAGTTGGACACCACGACCTGGTAGCCGTGATCGTTGTCCCACGTCCAGACCCGCTGGAACTGGTTGTTGGCGACGGCCTTGTACACGTGTACCCAGAGCGGAAGCGCCCAGGCCAGCTCATCAACCCCGTCACCGTCGAAGTCGCCACAGACGCTCCGACACTCGCCGCTTGTGGTGTTGGTCCTTTCTACGTCCACAATCAGGCGTTCGTAGGTGTTGTTGCCGGTGGCCTCCCACATGCAGAGCGTGTACGTACGCCGGACGCCCCTGAAGTAGGACATGAGGAACTCCGGCCTGCCGTCCTGGTCCATGTCCTCGGCCGTGAAGCCGTCAGCCCCCCAGCCGAACCCTGGCGTGACCGTGTCGCAATACACCTCGACAAAGCTATCCAGGCCCGGGGCCACGTTCTCGTACACGTACTCCCGGTAGTACCCGCCGACGAACTCCATCAGGCTGTCCTGGTCGAAATCACCGAATCTGGGAGAAAGGATGCGGACTTCGTGCTGACTCCAGACGTGCTCAAAGGAGTCGTCGCCCGCGCACTCCCAGAAGCCGAAACCGAACCACCCGCTCCGTGGAGTACACTCAATCTCCAGCCTCCCGTCCTGGTCCATGTCAGGCGTGAAGAATGCGGGCGAGTTCTGCCCTTGCATGTGTCCTACCCGGACCGACCAGACGACAGAATCCGGGAACGAATACTCGTTGCGGCTCTCCAACACCACGAGGACGTTGTACATCGAATCGTCGGTCTCGACGACCTCGCGATTCGCGCCGACAATGTCGGTGCGGCCGTCCTGGTCGATGTCGCCGACATCGAACATGAACGTGTTCCCGGACTCGATTCCGATAGGGAAAGGATACAAGCCGGTGTCGGCGAAGACGAGCTCGTAGCGATTGACCGGTCGATACTCCCAGGCGACGCACCGCAGCGGGTTGTCCGGATGAGTGCCTCCCGTGGAGAAGATGATTTCGGGAATGCTATCATGGTCGCAGTCGTAGCACAGCACGCTGCCGCTCGTCGTTGGCCCGTTCACGCTGACAGGCAACTGGGCCACCCTGCGCATGCTGAACTGGGCGAGCACAACATCCGCCGCCACACCCACAACCAGTATTGTCAGGAGAAGGATGGGACTGCGTTTCATGATTGGACTCTCCTACCGCTGCACCACGACTTTGGCCGTGGTGTTGTCTTCCTCCCGCCGGATGAAGTATATGCCCGGCGCGACATGCCGGATGTCATTCCGCCCCGGCTGCAGGGACATGACTCTCCGCCCGGTGATGTCGAGCAGGACCGCTATCGGCTGCACGCTACCGACTACCGGCTTGTACACCATCACGCCGCGGACAACCGAGGCGACCGAGGGATGATGGAACGCGGGCAGCGATTCACGGCTCTCGACTCCCTGCGTCACCGTATCACGGATCACAGACACACTGCCGTCGAAGTAGTTCGCCACATACACCCGGTTCTGCACCGGGTTCAGCGCAAGCGCACAGGGATTGTCACCGACGCCAATTGTGGCAACCACTGAGTTACTGGCTCCGTCAAACACCGTGACGTCATCGCCGGTCTGGTTCACGCAGTACACCTTGTTGTGTATCCAGTCGTGACACAGCATGTAGGGACGGAAGCCAGTGGGAACGAACGCAAGGACGCTGTCGGTCGCGCCATCGTACACCGTCACGTCGTAGCGCTCGACGTTGGTGATGCAGACCCTGTTGTCGGTCGGGTTGTAGCAGACATCGAACGGATAGTACACTTCGGTGAGGATACTGAGCACACTGTCACTTGCGCCATCGATGACGGCGACGCTGCCCCATCCCCGAACGCAGTAGACCTTGTTGTTCAGCGGATTGCAGCCCAGACGCCTGGCCGCGGCCCCGATCGGGATGGACGCCACCACCGAATCTGTCGCGCCGTCGATGACAGTCACGTCCCGGCCGTCGTAGCCTGCCACATAGACCTTGTTGCCGACCGGGTTGTGGCAGATATGCACTGGCCAGGCACCGACAGGCACGACTGCAAGAACGCTGTCAGTCGTGCCATCGACAACCACCACATCGTCGGAACCAGCCCTGAAGCAGTAGACCTTGTTGTTCAGCGGATTGTGGCACAGACCGCCCGGGCTCCCTTCTGGAGAAGGCGAAATGCGCGCAATGACGCTGTCCGTGGAACCATCGATGACGGTCAGCTCCATGCCGTCCACGCACTAGACTTTGTTGTCGGTCGCGTTGTAGCAGAGCCCGAAGGGACGGTAGCGCGTGCTGATGTTGGCGACAACCCGGTTCGTCGCCCCGTCTATCACAGCCACCGTCCACGACCCGCTGCAGGCGCAATACACCTTGTTGCCGACCGAGTTGTAGCAGAGAGCCTTGGGCGTTATGCCAACAGGTATCGTCGTCTCCAGCCACTGACCGGACGCGATGACCACAAACAGACAGACAACAGCGACGACAGGTGCTTTCACAGTTCCTCCAGTGTCCCGATAGAGTAAACCGGCTTCTACCCGGTTGTCAAGTCGCCGGGTCGGACGAATGCCTTGGCCCAAGATGACGCCCGCCTGTCCGCTCAGGACCTACGGTCGCGCCCGAGTCGTCGCGGCTTCGGCGGGATGAAGCTCTTCAGCTCGTCCCACCGTTGGAACACGTACTCGCCCATCCGGCGCACGCCCTCCTTGTCCCGGGCCCGGTCGACAATCTCCCTGACCCTCCGCTTACGCTCGTCCGACCCGGGCTCGGTCTCGTCCGCAATCCCGCAGAACGTACCGGCAACTGACCCGTACTTCTGCGCCAGTTGCTCGTCCTTGCCTTCCTTGCGTTTCTGCTCGACGCATTCCTTCCGAATCCGGTCCGTCACCACCATCCGCTTCCCACCCCACTCCTCGATTTCCGCCTGGAACTCGGCCTTGATTCTCTCTTCGGCCCGCTTCGCCCTGCGCAGCTTCGCCTTGCCTGCAACCACGCACCCGGTTCGACCGGGAAACGAAACGTCGTAAGTACGTGTTT
>CBDUZK010000213.1:0-3710 GCA_965371675.1 uncultured bacterium
GTGACCTCGATCCGGACGAGTTCTATTTCGCCGGGCATTTCCCCGGTTTCCCAGTGTTGCCAGGTGTGCTGATGGTCGAGGCGATTGCCCAGATCGGGATACTGCTGGTGCTTGCCCGGCATGTCGAGCGCAGCGGCAAGAAGACGCTGTTCGCGGCAATCGAGCGGGTCCGATTTCGCCGGCAGGTACGGCCGGGAGAACGGTTGTTGTTGACCGCCCGCCTGGTGGCAGGCAAGGCCGGAGTCTACAAGCTCCAAGGGGCGGCGCGGGTCGGTGACGAAGTCGCATGTGAGGCGACCGTTACCGGGGTCCTGCGCGACTAACGAGAGCTGATGGGTACGCACCCGACCGTCCTGCTCGACCCGGGAGTGGTGCTTGGAGCCGGGGTCGACGTCGGTCCCTACTGTCGGTTTGAAGGCAGGGTTCGAGTCGGTCCGGGCTGTCGGTTCGCGACCGGGGTGGTCGTGGGTACGCAACCGATGGACCGCGAGTACGCCGGCGAGGATACGGCGGTAGTCATCGGGTCCGGGAACGTGTTCCACGAGTACACAACCGTGCACCGCGCGACCGGCGTCGGGGCCGAGACGGTCATCGGCAGCGACAACTACGTGATGGCGTACGTTCACATCGCGCACAATTGCCGGATCGGGAACGGATGCACGATCACAAACGGAGTGCAGCTTGGTGGCCATGTGGTTGTGCAGGACGGCGCGAACATCGGGGGACTCACCGGAGTCCACCAGTTCTGTCGAATCGGGGCCCTGGCGATGGTCGGCGTCGGGTCCTATGTGAACCGGGACATTCTGCCGTACGTGATTGCCCAAGGTCGGCCGTGCCGGGTCTGCGGCCTGAATGCCGTTGGATTGAGCCGGGCCGGCCTGCCCGGGGCCGCAGTTGCGGTACTGAAGCGGGCGTACAGGTTGCTCTATCGGTCAGACCTTAATCTCAGCCAGGCCGTGGAGCGGATTGAGGCCGAGTTGCTGTCGGATGACGAGGCTGCGCCGGGCCAGGCGCAGCTCCGGGTGATACTGGATTTCATCGCGAGCAGCAGGCGGGGTATCGAACTCCGCTCGGGCAGAGAAGATCAAAAGGAGGAGACGTGAAGATTGCGGTGCTTCTGATGTTGACGTTGCTCGTGGCCGGGGGGACAGCGCATCCCTGGCAATGCTACCACGGCGACCCACAGCATACCGGTCGGTCGCAGTACGGGGTCGGCGACTCGCTCTCGGTCGCATGGACCTACGCCGCGGGCGGCGACATCTCAGGTTCGGCGGTGGTGAACGACCAGGGCCAGGTGATATTCGGCGCGCGTGATGTGCATCTCTACTGCCTGAATCCGGACGGCGGTGTTGTCTGGAATGCCAACATCGAGAGCCTCGGGACCAGCATCTATTTCTCGACGCCGGCGCTTGATGATGAAGGCAACGTCTACGTGACGACAAACCGGAAGCTGGTGAAGGTCGATACAGGTGGGACCGTGGTCTGGCGCTACCCGGAGCACAGTGCTTGGTCGATAAGTCACTCGCCGGTGATCGGACCGGGCGGGAACGTCTACTTGGCCTGCTATTCCGAATCGCTCTACGCAGTCAGGCCGAACGGGACCTTGGACTGGGCGCGCGGCGTCGAGTTGGACGTCAATTCCTCGCCCGCGGTCGGTCACGATGGCAGGATATACGTCGCGACGACGCGGGGCACTGCCGGCTGGAAGCTGTGGGCGTTCGAGCCGAACGGGGATATTGCATGGACTCTGCCCCTGGCCGACAAGGCCGATTTCGCTTCGCCTGCGGTCGGACCGGACTCGACCATCTACGTCGGGGCCGGTCGCTACCTGTACGCGGTGAATCCCAACGGGACGTTGCGCTGGCGGGACAGCCTTTCGGCGAACATCGGCTCGTGCCCGGCGGTGGCTGACGACTCGACGCTCTACGTGACGGCCGGGTCGCGACTCTACAACGTCTCGGCCGATTCGGGCGTTCGCTGGCGCAAGTACCTGGGTGGCACCAACTACTCGTCTCCGGCAATCGACGCCGGCGGCCGCGTGTACGTAGGGTCGGCCGCGGGGGCGTTCTACGTGGTCGGTGCTGATTCCACGACACTCTGGAGTATGCTGACGCCCGATGACGTATGGGCATCACCGGCAATCGGCACCGGTGGGCGGGTGTACTTCGGCTGCATGGACGGTTCCTTCTACGCGCTTGAGGGTGATGGTGTCGCGGTCGAGGAACCGGCGGATCGCGTGGTTGTGGGCCGGCTGAGATTCGAGCCGAATCCGACCACCGGCCTGGTTCGGTTCAGCGGGACGGGCCTGGGCTCGGTCCGTGCGGTGCGAGTGTTCAGCCCGGCGGGGCGGGAACAGCACGTCCGCCTGCTCGAAGGCGCAGTTGATCTTGCCGGTCTGCCTACCGGTGTCTACCTGGTCGAGGTCAGGCATTCCGCCGGGCGCAGCTTCGGCAAGCTGGTTCTCAGGTAGCGTTTCGGGTCGGGCGTGAGATACGACGAGGCGGTTGCGTTTCTGGACGGCCTCGTCGACTACGAGAAGCTGGCGAAGCCCAGGGACGGGTTCAAGCTTGACGCCATCCGTGGCCTGCTGGAGCTTGCCGGCAATCCCCAGCAGCGGTTACGTCGGGTCGTGCTGGTTGCGGGTACCAAGGGCAAGGGGTCGGTCTGCTACATGATTGAGGCGGCGCTCCGCGGCTGTGGCTTGCGGACCGGGATGTTCGTATCACCGCACGTTTCGTCCATCCGCGAGCGGATTCAACTCGACGGCATTCCAATCAGCCGGCGGCGTTTCGCATCACTGGTTGAGCGACACCGGTCGCTGGTTCGGCGGCAGCTGGTCAGCTACTTCGAACTGACCGCGGCGCTGGCATTCGACGCGTTCGCCCGGGCGCGCGTGGACTGCGCGGTGGTCGAAGTCGGCCTTGGGGGGCGACTGGACGCGACGAACCTGGTCGAGCCGGACGTGTCGGTGATAACGCGAATCGGGTTTGACCACACGCGTGTGCTCGGCGGAAGCCTGCGTCGGATTGCCGTCGAGAAGGCGGGGATAATGCGTTCAGGTCGGGTGACGGTCAGTGGTCAGCAGCAGCCGGTCGTGCGTGCGGAGCTGGCGGTGCAGGCCGGACTGCACGGCGCCGCGCTCGTGCGTGCGGCTGACGTCGTGCAGGTCCGGGATGCGGTGACGCGACCGGGCGGCGTCGGCTTCGCGGCTCGAGGTGCCCTGGGTACAGGCCGGGTCGATTTGCCGCTGCTCGGGCAGCACCAGGTCGAGAACTGCCGGATTGCGCTGGCGGTGCTGGGGTTGCTGGCGGCTGGGGACCGACGGATTCGGTTCCCGGGCGTGCGCGCCGGGCTGCGGAAGGTGATTATCCCGGCGCGGTGCGAGGTCGCGCAGAGTTCTCCGGTTCTGATTGTGGATTCGGCGCACAACCCGGATTCTGGCGCCGCGCTGGCCCGGGTCATCGCCACCCACGTGCGGCGCAAGGTCGTGCTGGTGTACGGGTCACTGAAGGGGAAACTGATTGCCCCGACCGTGCGGCCGCTGGTCCCGTGGGTTGGGACCGCAGTGCTGGTGCGCCCGGATTCACCCCGGGCCGCGGATTTCCCGCGCCTGCGGCGTGTGTTCGGCCGACTCGGAATGCCGTATGTCGTTGCCGGAACGGTCCGTGCCGGGCTGGAGCGGGCTCGTGAACTCGCCGGAAACCGGGGCC
>CBDUZK010000214.1:0-3708 GCA_965371675.1 uncultured bacterium
GTCCCGTGTTTGTCCCGACCACAGGCTAGGTTACTGTTGCCTCGCCGGGCCGTTCCTGCTGATTCCTGTCTACATATCTGTGGACTGGCGGCAAGCAGGCAGGGTAGGGGCCCCGGAATAGGCTGCAATGGCCCAATATACGGTGGTTTGGGGACTTAGGCGCGGAAGCCGTGCCTGAAAAGCGACTCTCACCGGCCACCCTCCCGGTGCTTCCCTGGGTTGGTTTCGGGTTCCCGGGCCGGATGCTCCTGCGGGTTGCTTCCAGCGCCATCTTCTTGGTCATGAGTCGGGCTCCCAGACCGATGACCATGGAGGCTACAGGGCCGGGTACGGTGCGGGACATGGTCCGTGGCACCTGGCCGGCCATTCCTCGGGGAACAGGTCGGGACGTTCGCCGGGTGATTTGCGGAAGCATTTGCCCGGTCATCTTCCGAGTTACCCGGCAGGTCATCTGCCGGGGCATGGAGCAGCCCATGATACTCCCCCGGTTTCCGGCCGGCCGTTGACTTCCGATGCCACCGGCATCCACGATAAGCATGAGGGCGCAGCGGTGAGCCGCTGCGCCCTCAGTAGTGCGGACCTGCTCGCTACTTGAGGATACGGAGCTCGGTCCGGCGGTTCTGGTACATACCCTCCGGTGTCGTGTTCGGGGCAATCGGCCGGGTGTCGGCGTAGCCCACGGTCACGAGCCGGCTCGGGTCGATACCGAAGTTGTCGACCAGGTACTGCTTGACCGCCTCAGCCCGCGCCTCGGAGAGCTCCCAGTTGGACGGGAACTCTGCGGTCGATATCTTGCGCGGGTCGGTGTGGCCGGAGAGCTCGATCTTCTCTATCTGCGGCGTCTGCTTGATGGTGGTGCCAGCGCGGTCGATGTCGGCGTCGAACTCCGGCAGGATGTTGGCCTTGCCGGTCTCGAAGTTCACCATCAGCGAGAGCAGGTCACCCTTCTTCCACAGGTAGAAGTCGCGCTCGACCGTCTCACCCGCCGGTACGTCCACCGTGGCGGTTTGTGTCAGGAACTCATCCGATGGCCCGGCGGCGTCGAGTTCGTAGCTGCCCTTCTTGAGGTCGGCGATTTCGTACGTGCCGGGGTCGGCCGCGACCGCGAGCCGCCCGGAGCGCAATCCGGCGTACTCGATGGTGCCGCCGATGGGTTCCTTGGTCTTGGCGTTATAGATTCCGCCGATGACCCGGCCGAGAAGTTGGCGTAGCCGCAGGGTATCCCGCGTCCACTTGCCGGCGACCACGGTCAGGGTCTTGGATGCCGGGGTGTAGTCCTCGAGCGAGGCGCCGACTTTGGCTTCGCCCGGCTCGACCCGGTTGATCGTGACCTCGCTGCCGGCGGCGGTGGTGTCGTACACGCCGGAGATCGCAACGCTGGCCGTGAGGGGCACCCCGGTTTCGTCGTCGAGCACGACAACACCGAGCCCGCCGGTTGTCGGCGGTGGGATGACGGTCCGGATGCCAAGTCGATGTGTCAGTCCGAGCTCGCCGTACGGCACTATCGCGTAGTCGAGCCCGAAGTTGCCGACCGTGACGCCGATGCCGGAACACAGGCCGGTGAGCAGCCCGAGGCCGGACAGGTCGACCGGTCCGGTGCGATACCCGACCCTGAGCGCCAGCAGGTCGAGCGGCTGGAATTCGAGGCCCGCCCGGAAGTTCGGGTTGTTGTCGAGCATCGGGAACACGGCGTCGACCGTCAGCTTGAACATGTCGAGCTCGAACGCGGCGCCAACCGCGCCCTCCATCGGCAGTTGTTCCATTCCTCCGCCGACGGACATCACGCCGAGGTGGCGGAGTGCCAGTCCAAAGCTCAGGGCGTCATCCACGAAGTGGCTGACGCCGCCGATGTCGACGGCACCGCCGTAGCCGGTTTCGAACTTGAGGTCCTGGTATATCCCGGTCAGTGACGCGCCGAGTTCGTAGTTGTCGCCGACCTGGAAACCGTAGCCGGCGGTCAGCACCGCGTTCCAGGCGTCGAACTCCTGGAACTTCCTGAGGTCTTCGTCCCAGTAGCGGACATCCGGTTCACCGGAATAGACCAGCCCGAGGCCGAGTGCACCCGGGCCGAGAGGCAGGGCGGCGTGGCCGATCTCGTCCTTGATGCCGAAGAACCACTCCTGGTGTGACACCGCCAGGTGGTGGCCTTTCAGTCGACCCAGTCCGGCGGGGTTCCAGTAGATCGCGCTGGCGTCGTCCGACAGCCCGGTGAAGGACTCACCCATGGCGGATGCCCGGGGGCCCTGGCCGATTTTGAGCAGCGGGAAGAACGTGGCTCCGGGGTCGGCACCGACCAGACACAGCATGAGAGTTGCAGTCAGTAGTGTCATGGTTACCTCCACGTAAGAATCATGCCAGTGAAGGTGGTCGTCACCAGCAGCTTGAAGTCTTGTTGTTCAGTATCGCCTACGTCGGGGTCGAATCGGAGCACGCACAGGTAGATGCCCGGGGAAACGCTGTTGCCGCGGTCGTTGAGACCGTCCCACTCGAGGAGCATCGGGTCCCCGGTCTCAATGTGCTTATTGACCGAGCGGATGCGTTCGCCGGCTCTGGTATATATGACGGCCTTGAGGTCGCCCGGGCCGTCGGGGTTGTAGGTCACGGCGTAGGTACCGGTCGCGGTGTCGTTCTCCGGATTGTTGTCTCCGATGAGCGTGGTCCAGCAGGTCAGGGCATAGCGGCCGAAGCCCAACACCGTCTCGGGGAAGGTGACTTCGACCGAGTCACCCGGCGCGAGGCCCGTCGTGATGGTGTACGATTCCTCGTAGACAATCCCGTCGTCATCCTCGAATCGGAAGACGACCGGGACCCCTGTCTCGGCTTGCTGTCCGTCGTTGAACACCCAAGCCTTCGGGGTGACGCTCGTTTCGGTGATACCCTCGGCCAGGTCGGCCATGCCCTCGGGGGCGAGTATCGTGCGGGTGCCGACGTCGCGTGCGAGTTCGATAGTGACCGTGTTCGTCACCGTGTCGTTTTCCGGGTGCTCGTCGCCTTCGAGGTCGGTGTAGCACACGGTTGCGTGCGTGCCGAACGGGTTGGCAACCCAGTCCGGGAAGTCGATGGTGTCGGTCTCGCCGGGTGTCAGGGTGAGGTCGAGTGACTGTTCGTAGACGGTGCCGACGGTGAAGGTGACCGGGAACGTCTCATCGCGTGTACCGTAGTTATGGACTACGGCTCGAGGTGTCACGGTCGTACCGAGATAGAAGGATCCCAGCGGGGCGAGGATTTCGACCGCGCCGACGTTGTGCCGCTCGGGATAGACGACCGTCACCGGCTCAGCACCGTACGCGGTGTCGTTCTCCGGGTGCTCGTCGCCCGCGAGGCCGGTGAAGGCCATCGTCTGGTGTATGCCGACCGGTTCGGCGACCCAGTCCGGGAAGTCGACCGTGTCGGTCTGGCCCATGTCTAGGGTCCGGGTGACCGTCTCGACGTAGAAGCCACCGATATCGAAGGTGACCGGGAAGGTCTCGGTGCGGGTGCCGTAGTTGTGGATGACGGCCCGCGGGGTGAGGACCGTGCCCGAGTCGACCTCGCCGGCCGGCACCAGGATTTCCATGGCGCCGACGTCGTGACGTTCGGGATAGACGACCGTTACCGGTTCAGCACCATACGCGGTGTCGTTCTCCGGGTGCTCGTCGCCCGCGAGGTCGGTAAAGGCCATCGTCTGGTGTATGCCGACCGGTTCGGCGACCCAGTCCGGGAAGTCGA
>CBDUZK010000215.1:0-3703 GCA_965371675.1 uncultured bacterium
TGGGCAAATCAGCCTAACCAACGCTGCTACGCAATTTAGCCCGAAAAGAGCCCCCGAACCAGGGTGATTGGGAGAGCCGCCAGGGGGGTAGCCCCGGGGATAGCCCCCTTGGTGGCTGTCCGAGTGGCTAGGATAGCGGTTATCCATGCCGTTATCCTAACGGTTAGGCTAGCGACTATCCTGGCAATCAGGATACTAACTATCTAAACCATACGGGGAACCACATGGATAGTTACTCGGGTAGCGGCTACCCTGACGGCTATCCCAGCCACTATCCAGGCTGCCCGGGGAAGCCGGTAGGGGGTGCGGTGGCCAACCGGGTCAGAAGCCGACGACCGAGACGACGAACAGCGAATCTCCGCGGAAGCCATGAAGTTCAGCCGGTTACTGCCGTCAAACACAACCTGCCGGATGCGGTTGAGCACCCAGTAGATGCTGACCGCTTCGGGCCCGTCAACCGACCGGTCAACACGGGAGTCGACAAACGAGACGGCAAGCCACGGGGAGAGTCCGGCGCACACGAGCGACCGATTCCCGAACCGCATCCTCTACTGCCCCAGCCTATGCTTGACACCGGGATTGGCAAAGCTAGAATGCCGAGTCGGGTTACACCCTGTCCCAAACGCCGTGCAGACGGAGGCTGAGGCTGCGCGCGGCTTCCCCATCATCGAGAGAGAATCAGGGTGTTGGCCGACCAAAAACATTTCCGTACAAACCAAGGAGGCTTAGATGCTACGTAACTCAATAGTGCTGCTCCTCGCAGGGGCATTCGCTATCGGGATTGCGGCCGGACCTTCCCCCGCCAAACCCGCGCCCATGGCCCGGGTGGAATCGAAAGGGAACAAGCTGGCAGAGATGAACGATGTCACGGAGCCTGGACGGTTCTCGATGGACCAGTCCCGGTCCCTTCCCGCGGAACCGGAGGGCGAGTTGGACGCCAACTGGGGTACCCCGTACCAGTTGACGAATTACACTACCGGAAACACCTACAACGGTTATCCGGAGCAAAACAGCATCGCGGTGGATACCGGCGGCAACATCCATGTCGTATGGTACAGCACGTCTTCCAGCGACCTCTTCATCGGCTACCGGAAGTACGACGCGGCTACCAGCACCTGGCTGCCGGAAACGACGTTAGCTCAGGTGGTGGGCAGAGACTGGTACCGTCCTGCCGTAGCCTGCGACAACTCGGGAAATGTCCACGTGGCCTGGTATACGGCCGTGGGCACGCCCGAAGGCATCTTCTACAAGAAGTACGATGTCGGTACCGGGACCTGGGGTGCGGACACGAATCTCATCAACAACGGCACCGCCAACCAGTACTACCCGCATATCGTCTGCAGACCGGGCGCGAACAACGTCCACATCGTCTGGCGCAGCCTGGTAGGCGGCTACTACCGCGCGAAGCACATCGAGTACGTCCCCGGAACCGGGTGGGGTTCAATCACCACTATCGATACCGTAGCGACCGAAACTGTCAACGATGTATCGTGCGCGGTCACCGCCGGTAATGATGTCCACGTTGTCTGGTCCGAGGACTCGACGGTCGGGTCGTATGACATCGGCTTCTACAAGGCCCGCATCAGCGGTGTCTGGGGCGGAGTCGAACGCGTGACACCGCCGGCATTCGACGGTGACTACTCCTATAACCTGTTCCCGGCAGTCACGACCAACGGTGACGTCCACGTGGTGTGGCCGCAGGACCCGGTGGGTTCTACAGCGTACTACGACCGGATATACTACATCAGGCGCGACTTCACTACCGGGACCTGGGGCAACGTCGATACGTTGAGCAACAACTCGACGACCGGGTACGCCTACGACCCGAAGCTGATGGCCGAGGGTGCTGACCTGCACCTGGTGTGGCGCGGTGACCCGCCGACCGGCGGGACTCAGGACCAAGTGTTCTATCGCAAATTCACCGGCACGTGGGGTCCGATTGAGATGGCGACAAATCACACGAACGGCAGTATCTACGAGCCGCACATGGTCGTGGACGCCGCCGGTAGTGTCCATTGCTGCTACCGGAGCTACCAGGATGGCTCATACGAGACATGGTACGTCAAAGGTGCGGCGCCGGCCGCCAACGACGTCGGCTGCACCGTGGTCCTCGTACCGGGTGCGACCGCGGACCCGGGTGTGCTCTTCAACCCGACGGTCGAGATAACGAACTTCGGCACGGCGAGCCAGTTGAACGTGCCGGTGCGCGTGACAATCGACTCGGCCGGGACCACGCTCTACAACCAGACCATGACCTATGCCGGGCCGCTGGCAGCGGGCGACACCGCGGTGGTGGCGTTCACCACCGGGTTCACTCCGGCGAACACCATCGGCGTCTCCTATGACATGGAGGCATTCACTTACCTGGGCACGGACCAGGACCGGTCGAACGACACGACCTATCACGCTTTCATCACCGACGTGACGGCCAACAGGTACTTCGCCCACCACTGGTCGTTTGAGACCGGCAACAACTACGCGGTCGGCATCACACCGGTGCAGGACACGCTCATCTGGGTGTCGTCCGCAGGCCACACTGGTACTGCCGACCCGAACTGGTTCCTGATTTTCGATGCCCGGACCCACGTGCTGGTCGACTCGTTCCTGCAGGCGACGAGCACGGCGTGGGGCTTCCGCGATATGGCCTACGACCCGCTGACGGACCGGGTCTACGCCGGCACCGACGGCAGCAAGCTCTACGTCTACGACGCGGACCACCAGTCGGTTATCGACAGCTTCACGGTGACCGGTACGAACGTGCCGACGACCATCCGGGCGCTCGCGTTCGATGGCGAGTCGCTGTACAGCGCGAACTTCTCCAGTAACGGCATCGTCAAGTTCTCGCTGACCGGTACGAACTGCCACCAGGTGGTCGGGACACCCTACCCGTATTCGAGCTACGGGCTTGCCTACGGCATGGCGACCGGCCGGGTATACACGACGACCGCGGACTACTCAGGCGAACTGGCCCAGTACAGCGCCTACACCTGGAACGCGCTCGGCGATACCGTGCTTGACTCGGTCATCGGCGAGATTCACGGCGGGTGTGAGCTGTGGAGGAACGATACGTTCCTGCTCGTCCTGAGCCAGACGTACCCGTCCGGGCTCGACTCGGTCATCTGCGTGAAGCTCTACCCGACCCAGAACGACGTGAGTGCGACCGGCGTGACGTTCAGCCCGTACACGATTGTCGTGGGCGACAACGCGACGTTCACCATCACAATCGCCAACACCGGTGTACAGACCCAGACGTCGATCCCGGTCTACTACGATGACGGCACGACCCGGATCGACGAGACCTGGACCGGTAACCTGCCGGGCGGCAACACAACCACCTACACGTTCACGACCGCGTGGATTCCGTCAGGGGTGGGCGAAACCGCCATCGACTTCGGGACCAACCTGGCCGGCGACGAGAACCAGGCGAATGACGAAATGACCAGCCTGCTTGCGGTGTTCCCGGCATACACCAAGGCCGGCCAGTTGTTCAACGCCCCCGGTTTCGTGCCGGCGGGCTGGACCAGCGAAATCCTGGTCAGCACCTATGACTGGGCCCGCTACACCACGACCGTGTGGCCCTCGGGCTACTTCCCGGCCGAGGGTGCGGGCATGGTCGGCTTCCCGTCCTGGACGACCAGCACCGGCGAAGCCCGCCTGGTCACGCACGGGTTCGACGCGCCCGAAGAGACGCTGTTCTGCTACA
>CBDUZK010000216.1:0-3702 GCA_965371675.1 uncultured bacterium
GAGTTCGACTTCGAAAAAGAGGAAGTAGAAGAGTAGCCCTGACGACAAACACCGGGGGCGGGGCGCCCGTGGGCGCCCCGCAATCCGTTCAGACCGAACCGCTCAGTCGGCTTTCACCAATCGCACGACCGGTCCGCCGACGTCCACGAAGTACACCCCACCCGGAACCGGTTGCCCGGACGCCGCGCGCCCGTTCCACACCACCACACCCTCGATAATAGCCAGGGTCCGCACGACCCGGCCGGTGCAGTCGTAGATGACCGCGCTGCCGCGCTCCACTCCGGGCACGGTCAGCCGCACCGTACTCGAGAACGGATTGGGCCGGACTTCGATGGCCCGCTCGCCCGGGCCCTGGCCGGCCTCGACAACCCCGGCCGGGCCGTCGCGAATCACGGTCACACAACTCCCATCCCAACTCAGCACATACACCCGACGCCCGGCATCGTCCGCGTGCAGGTTCACCGGGCTGGACGGCACATTGATGATGCCCAGCAGGCTATCGCCCTCGACAACGCTCACGCGGTCGGTCACGCGCTGGTCGTAGCCATGACAGACGTAGGCCCGCGGACTGCCGGTCATCGACACCATCTCGGCCGGGTAGTCGCCGACCCCGATCCGGCTCACGACCTGCGCGCTGGCCGCGTCGATCACCAGTATCTCGTCGGAGAAGTTCTTTGCCATATACATGATGTTGGTCACCGGGTTCCACGCCGCGCCCTTCACATAGGACACGTCCCCGATGTCGGCGACCAGCGTATCGCCGTACCCGCAGATAACCGGGCCGCCCCAGCTCGTGGCCGAGTACACCAGGTTGTCGGCCCGCGCAAACGCCACCATCCACGGGTTCCCCCTGGAGTTGAACGCCGCGACCCGCACGTCGCTGGAACAGTGTACGACCTCGATGGTGTGCGAATCGTGACAGGCCAGGTACACCTTGCGTGACACGTCGTTGTACACGACCCGGCGGGTCCCCTGTCCGACCGGGACAATCGCAACCACGGTGTCGGCATCGCAGTCAATCACGTGCATCTGGGACGAACCGTAGTTGCCACAGTAGAGCTTGTTGCCGATCGAGTCCCAGGCCAGGCTGCGCGGCGCGCTGCCGACCGGCACCCGCGCCACGACCGTGTCCCCGGCGCCGATTGCGACCACCTCGTTCGAGCCTTCACACGCACAGTACACCTTGCCTGACGTGGAACTGTAGCGCAGGTCGTACGGGCGCTCGCCGACCGCGACCCGGGCGCGGTGCGTCAGTCCGGGCAACGAGAACACATCCACCAGCCCGACGCGCTCGCCGGCAACGTAGAGCCGCCCACCGGCGACCAACGCCGCGCGCGGCCCGTTGGTCGCCACCTGGACCCGCGCCAGCAGGCTGTCGCCCCGGACCAGGGTCGCGAAGCCGGCTTCCCGACTGAGCGCCACCGCGGTCCCCGACGGCGACAGCACGGTGACCGCCCGGCAGTCACCGCCGATCTCCAGCTCCGCGACTACCGTATCCCCGGCGCAGTCCACCACGCGGAGCGAATCGCCGCTGGAGCCAACATACAACCGACCTGCCCAGTCATCCAACGCCAGGCTCTGCGGAGACCTCACCGGTATCGACCCCAGGATCTCGTGGCTTATGCCGTCAATCACAAACACCGCGGTCCCGCTGCGGCACGCGCAGTAGAGCTTGCGCCGAGTCCCGTCGTAGGCCAGGGCCGCGGGCCTGGTGCCGACCGGGATCGTGCGGAAGACGGTGTCCCCGATGGCGTCGATGACACTCACGGTCCCGTCCAGGCTGTTCGCGCAGTAGACCACACCGGCGTCCGCATTCGCCGCCAGGGCCGCGGGCAGGTCCCCAACCTCCACCAGCGCCCTGACCGAGTCCCGGGTGACGTCGATTACCGCCACCACGTCCTGGCGCCCGGCCACGTACAACCCGCTCCACTGGCCGGGTGCTGCAATCGCGACCGGGGTCAGCGGCACGGAAATCGAAGCCGCCGGCTGGTGCGTGACACCGTCGACCCGGAGGATACTCCCGTACAGCGAATCGGCCAGGTACACGCTGTTGACAGTCGGACACCACGCGCCGATGCCCGGCCCGTCGCCGTAGGGCAGCACGGTTCGGATTGTATCCGCGTCCGGGTCGATTACGACCAGCTCACGCCGGCCGAGCGCGTACACCACCTCCGACGTCTGGTTCCAGAACAGGGCCTCGGTGTTCTCCGCCACCCGGACCCGGGCCACCTTCCGGGCGGACGTTCCGTCGATTGCGACCACGGCCGGCGACCCGCCCTGCCCTCCGACGTACGCCCGGTGTCGACTCGGCACGGCGCACACCGCCGCCGGGTAACGCGACCCGACGAAGCTGTCGGGCAGGAACAGGACCGTATCGACCGTCTGTGCGCCCGACCCCACGACCAGCAGCAACAGCATCAGGAATGCGCCCCCCACGCTTGTGCTCCGACATCCAGTCATGTTCATTCCTCCACCGGCCGGTATCGCGGTATCTGCGACTTGAGCACCGGCCGCTTGTACAATCCGACCCCGACCGTGAATCCGTTGCACCGAATCAGTACGAACCCGTTGTCGACGTCAGCCTCGGTTTCCAGTTGCGCCCCACCGATCAACTCCACCGCCTGCTTCCGCGACACGTTCACGCAGTTGCGCGTCGCGTGCCGACCCAACACCTGCATCGCCCAAGTCGTCGGCTTCACCGAATGCGGGAACAACCGACACAGTCTTATGCCGCGACGCATCGGCCGCACCGTATCGAATCCCATCACCTCGGGCGTGGCGATAAACACCGTCTCCTGTCCGACCACGGTCGCCAGTTCCGCGAGCACCACGCGCGGTATCCCGAACCGCTCGCACAGGTCCCGCACCTCGGGAATCATGGCTTGCGCACCAGGGCGAGGAAGAATGCCTCGCTGTCATTGTCCTGCGGCAGGATGCGCCGTGCGTCAGCCATCCCGACCGGGAACTCCTGCCCCTGCCATCCGGGCAGCGCGGACCGCATCCGGAACCCGGGCAACTCCACCGGCAGCAGGGCCGCGTCCGGGAACTTGCCGAGCAGGTACGCAACCACCGCCTCATTCTCCTCCGGGGCGATGGTGCACGTTGAATACACCATCACGCCGCCCGGCTTCAACGCCCGGTACCCGGCGACAATCAGCCCCTTCTGGACCCGCGCGAACTTACCGATTGCGCGGAGCGACCACCGGTCGAGCACGGACCCGGTCTTGCGGATAGTGCCCTCGCATGAACACGGCGCGTCCACCAGCACCCGGTCGCAGCTCCCCCCAAGGTCGCGCCCGAGCTTGATGCCGTCCATCCGGCAGATGGCGACGTTCAGACACCCGGCCCGGTCCACGTTGCCGATCAGCCCGCGCACCCGGCCCCGCGAGGCATCGTTGGCGATCAGCAGCCCGGTGTTGTTCATCATCGCCGCCATCTGGGTGGTCTTGGACCCGGGCGCGGCCGCGATGTCGAGCACCGTCTCGCCCGGCTTCGGGCCGAGCACGAGCGGCGGCACCATCGACGACGAGCCCTGCACGTACACCAACCCCAGGAAATGCTCCAGCCGCTTCCCGATGCCGCCAACGCCGAGCGTGAACGCCAGGTCATACCACCCGACCGGCTCCGGCTCCAGGTCGGCCAGCCACGCGCGGGCCTCGTCCCGCGTCGCCTTCAGGGTATTGACCCGCACCGTGGTCGGCA
>CBDUZK010000217.1:0-3685 GCA_965371675.1 uncultured bacterium
TTGCGCTACCATGGTGCGTGGGGAGATGCGGGTGCCGGAAACGGGAAAGACCAATGACCAGTGTCCAATGACCTTGCTCGACATTGCGGGAAGGAGAGTGATGAGGTTGCAGCCGGGCGACAACGACGTGCGGCGGCTGGCTCCGGGCGTCTACTTTGTGCGTGTGGCGTCGGGCGCTGGGCGTAAGGCGTCGAGCATCCGCAAGGTTGTGATTCAGCGGTAAGGAGGAGTTATGAAGAGAGCCATTATCCTTGCGGTCGTGCTTGCCGCGACCGTTGCGACCGGTCAGTGGCTGGAACGAGCTATCTCTCTACCCGACTCTCTCGGGGGGATGAACTGCACTCGAGTTCTCCTGTACGACTCCGTCGACAACAAGGTCTACGTGGGTGGTGAGTACGGGCAATGCATCATCGCAATCGATGCGGAGAATGACGCGCGTATCGCCCGGATGCCGGCCGGCAGAGGCATCCGGGACCTGTGTCACAATCCGGTTTCAAACAAGGTGTACGGCGTGTGCTACGGTCTGGTCCCTCATGACGAGTTCGACTCAACCGTGGTCGTGATTGACAGCCGGGCCGACACCGTCCTGGAGGTCACGAAGGTCGGATGCGCTCCGCGCGCCCTGTGTTGGAACTCCCTCGACAACAAGGTCTACTGCGCGAACTTCGAGGATGGGTCCGTGACCGTCATCGACGGGGTCACGAATCTCCCGTTGTCTACCGTACGGGTTGGTTACGGTCCCGTGGATGTGTGCTACAATCCGACCAACAACCGGGTCTACAGTGCGGACTACCGCGGGAACAGCGTGTCTGTCATCGACTGCTATTCGGATACCGTCGTCGCGGTGGTGCCGGTTGGAACCGGTCCCATCCAGTTGAGCGTGGACCTGCCCAACAACCGTATCTACGTGACGAGTCACGCCAGCGGAACGGTTTCCGCGATCGATTGCGGCGCGGATACCATTCTCGCCACGGTTGGCGTTGGGTCGGAACCAGTGGGGGTCTGCTACTTCGAGCAGGAAGACAAGCTGTATGTCGGGTCCCGCCATCGGACAACCATAATTGACTGTGCGACACTGGAGATTCGTGATACTCTCCATCACAATTTCCTGTCACCCTCGGAGTTCTGCGTTGACCCCGGGAGCCGCAAGGTCTACGGAATCGGGTCAGCGGGGTTGCTCATTGTCGATGGCACGACCGATTCGCTTCTCGCCATCGTTTCGGTCGGCGTCTACGCCAAGGGCCTGTGTTTCAACTCGCGCGACAACAAGGTCTATACCGCTCTTGAGTATGGGTGCGAGGTCACCGTGGTCGATGGCGCAACCAACCAGAGGCTCCGGCGCGTGCCGGTGGGCGACACGCCCACAGCTATTTGCCTCAACCCGTTGAGAGGCAAGGTGTATTGCGCGTGTTCGGATGGAGAGCAGGTGGCCGTGGTTGACGTAGCGAGCGGGGAGGTTGTCCGGATGGTCAGCATGTGGTCCGACCCGCGCGCCGTGTGCTACAACGAGGCCCTCGACCGCGTGTACGCACTCGGCTCCGGGACCGTGCACGTGCTGGACTGTGCCACCGACAGCGTCATTGCGCAGATTCCCTCGGGCTCCGGGTCAGAGGTCATGGTGCTCAACACTCAGAACAACAGGTTGTACTGCGCGAGCTGGGATGAACATGCCGTCGTGGTGATTGATTGCGACCGCAACGAGGAGATGACGCGGATTGACGTGGACGGCCCTCCCAGCGCCCTGTGCTACAGCCCGACAAGCAACAAGGTGTTCTGTGCGGTTTCCGGGTATCCACCCAACGAGGACTCGTCGGTGGTCGTTATCGACGGTGCCCTGAACGTGGTGACAGCCCGACTGACCGTGGCAGGGGGGCCTTTCGCTCTCTGCTGGAACTCCATTCACAACAAGGTCTACTGTACGCACCTGTCCAGCGGCGACGTGGCTGTGATCGATGCGTACGGTGATTCGGTTCTTGCCCCGGTGGAAGACGTCATGTCCTCCCGAAATATGTGCTTCAACCCCCGCGAAGACAAGTTGTACCTCGTGGGCGACGGTGGTGCGGTCATCGACTGCAGCGCGGACACGCTGCTGACGACATTCGAGACCGGGAGATGGGAGCACGCGCTTCAATACAGCGCCCGAAGCAACCTTGTGTACTGTGCCAATGCGCACTCGTACGACGTGACGGTGGTGGACTGCTCATCGGATCGCGTCATCGCGACCGTGCCGGTTGCCGGGGCAGGCTGGGATCTTTGCATCGATTCGGCCGAAGGCCGGGTGTACGTTGCCAACTACAGGGGCAGCCGAATCAGCGTACTCCGTGACACGTCGCTGACCGGTCTGCATGGGTCCGAGGCCAGGACCCTGAACTTGCGAAGGCAGGGGTATCCGACCCTGCTTCGCGGCACCATGAGGCTTCCGGCCTCGAGCAATGCAACCCTCCTCGACGTCGCCGGCCGTCATGTTATGGACCTCACGCCGGGCGAGAACGATATCCGGCACTTGGCTCCAGGCGTCTACTTCGTCTTCCGGGCGTCGGGCGTGAAGCGTAAGGCGTCAAGCGTCCATAAGGTCGTGATTCAGAGGTAGGGAGAGGCTATGAGAAGAGCCGTCGTCCTTGCGGTCGTGCTGGCCGCCGCGGTAGCTACGGGCCAGTATCTTGAGCGGACCATCTGGGTGCCGGATTCGCTCACCGGGCTGAAGAACCCGGAACGCCTGCTCTACGTCCCGCAGAGCCATACCGTGTTCGTGGCCGGGTGGAACAACGAGTGCCTGGTTGTGCTGGACGCGGCCACGGGCGACAAGGTCGCGCGGGTCGAGCTTGCGGGCCGGGGTCGGGTGTTGTGCTACAACTCTCAGGACAACAAGGTGTATGCCATGTCGTACGGGTCCCGTACCGTGTACGTGATTGACGCTTCCTCGAACCGCGTCGTCGCCGAGATCGAGGTTGCCACCAATCCGGGCGACCTGTGCTACAACCCGGTGGAGAACAAGGTGTATTGCTCGGGCGGTTGGGGGCGCACGACCGTGAGCGTGATCGACTGCTCGGGCGACAGCCTGGTGGCAACGGTCGAAGCATGGGACCTGGCCGAGGACATCTGCTGCAACCAGACCGACAACAAGGTGTACTGCGTCGGCGAGGACGGGGATGAGGTTTCGATCATCGACTGTTCGTGCGACAGCGTGATCGGTTCGGTCCACGTGGGCCGGGGGCCGCACGTGCTGGCCTGGAGCCGGGCCAGCGACCGGGTGTATTGCGCGAGCTTCGTGGGCCATGATGTGGCGATAATCTGCGGGGCCGGGGACAGCCTGATTGCGCAACTCGGGCTCGGCGGGTGCCCGGAAGGGCTGGGCTTCAATCCGATTGAGAATAAGGTGTACGTCGCTTCCTATGTCAGTTCAACCAGGCCGGGCAAGCTCGACATCATCTGCGGGGCCGGCGACACGGCGATTGCCCGGATCGACATGCGGCGGCACCCGAGCGCGATTGTGTGCGATACGGCCGACAACCTGGTCTACTGCGTCAGCGGCGGGAGCGACCACGTGAACGTGGTGGACGGCGCGGGCGACAGCATGGTTTCCGCAATCCGGGTCGGCGACGACCCGCGCGGGCTGTGCTACAATCCGGTTCAGAACCGGGTCTGGGTCGCCAACTACGGGAGCAATGACATCAGCGTCATTGAC
>CBDUZK010000218.1:0-3669 GCA_965371675.1 uncultured bacterium
CCGGCTGCTGCTCCATCTCTTCTTTCTTCTTCAGGCAGAACTCGATGTTCTCCTTCGCCTGCCGGTCGTCCGGGTTCATCACCAGCGCGGCCCGGTACGCCTGCAGCGCCCCGTCAAGCTGGCCGGCCTTGAACACGGTGTTGCCGATGTTGTACATCGCGTTCGCCCGACGCCGGAGGTTCGGCTCGGTCATCACCAGTTCCAGCTCGGACGCCGCCTCCTGATATTGACCCATCCGGTAGAGCGCGTTGCCGAGGTTGAAATGAATCGCGGTGGCGTCCGGTTCGAGCACTTCCGCCCGCTGGTAGGCCGCAAGCGCCTCGTCGTACTTGCCGCGTGCGTAGAGCCCGTTGCCCTTCCGCATCAGGCCGCCGACGTCCGCCCGTGCGGTCGATGACAGGCCGGCTGCCAGCAGCAGGACGAACAGGCTTTTCGGAAGCCAGCCGCGCCGCCGGTCGCTGATGAACATCGAAGCCAGGAATAACACCAGCGAAATGATACGGAACAACTGGTAGCGTTCAACGTAGTCGGTGAACGCGCCGCCGCCGATTTCCTTCTTCCGCATCCGGTTCAGTTCGCCGATCAACCGCTCGGCCGAGAACCCCTCGACCCGCAGGAACCGTCCCCGCGTCAGCCGGGCAAGCAGGATGAGCTGGCGTTCGTTCATCCGGGACATCACGATGTTGCCGTCCTTGTCCTTCTTGTACTCCTTGAGCATGCCCCGCGCGTCGTACTCCGGGATTGGCGCGCCCTCGGTCGTCGCGATTGCGACCGGGAACACCCGCACGCCGTTCTCGACCGCTCGCTGGACCGCCTGCTGTGTATTCCTGCCGAGGTCGTCACCGTCGGTCACGAATATCAGCGCCTTGTGTTTCTTTTCCTTCGGGTTGAACAGCCCGATTGCCACGTCGATTGCGCGGCCGAAATCCGTGCCGGGTACGGGCATCATGTCCGGCCCGATGATGTCCAGGAACAACTTGGCCGCATCCAGGTCAGCGGTCAACGGACACATCACGTGCGCGTCCCCGGCGAACGCCACGATGCCGACCGCGTTTCCGGACAGCCCTTCGATCAGGGCCGCCAGTTGGGCCTTCGCCCGTTCGAGTCGGTTCGGCTTCACGTCCTCGGCCAGCATCGACTTCGAGCCGTCGAGCGCAATCACCACGTCGATACCCCGGCCCTTGTACATCTGGAGTCGCTCGCCCCACTTGGGGCGGGCGGCCGCGACCAGCAGCGCCGCCAGCGCCCCGACCAGCAACAGTGACCGCAGCAGTTCCAGCCCGCGCGAGTGGTTCGGCACCAGGCCGGGCACAAGGTGTGCGTCCACCCGGGCCCGCAACTGCCGCCGCTTGTGCGCGACCAGCACCACGACCGCCGCGGCCACGACCGGCACCGCGAGCAGGAACCAGAGATAGACCGGCTGTGCCCACTTGATTACGGCAGCCTCCGGAACAGCGTCGCGCCCGCCAGCAGCCCGGCGAACAGGAAGGCGACCGCGAGCAGCAGCCACAGCCCGGCTCGCTCGCTGTACACCGTGTACTGCTTCACCTTGAACGTGGTCGGTTCCATCTGGTCAATCTCATCATAGATGCGTTTCAAGCCCGGCGCGTCGGTCGCCATGAACGGTTTGCCGCCGGTGATGTCCGCAATCTTCCCCAGCGTCTCAATATCGACGTCAATCTCGACCTGGACGTAGCGCCGCCCGAACATCCGGTCCTGCACCGGGTAGGGAACCTTACCCTTGCTGCCGACCGCAATCGTGTAAATCTTGATGCCGAAGCTCGCCGCGGTCTGCGCCGCCGTTATCGGGTCAATGTCGCCGGTGTTGTTCACCCCGTCGGTCAGGAGAATCACAACCTTGTCCTTGGCCTGCGACTTCCGAAGCCGGGCAATCGCACTTCCCAGCCCCATGCCGATTGCGGTGCCGTCTTCGAGCATCCCGAAGTCAAGCCGTCCAATCAGGTCGGACAGGATGTTCTTGTCATGGGTCAGCGGGCACTGGGTCAGGCTGGCCGCCGCGAACGCCACCAGGCCGATCCGGTCTCCCGCGCGTTTCTCGATGAACTCGGTTGCCCGCTCCTTGGCGACGTGCAGCCGGTTCTTCGGAGAGAAATCCTCGGCCCGCATGCTGCCCGACACGTCGATACAGAGCATGATGTCGATGCCGCGGCTCTCCACTTCTTCGAACTTGCGCCCGTGCTGGGGTCGGGCCAGGGCCACGACCATGAACACGAACGCGGTCATATACAGAACCATCGGCACCAGCCGCAGGTAGCGGCCCGGGTTCGGCGCGTGCGCCAGAAACGACAGGTCCGAATAGCGCAGGCTGCCCCGGCGACGACGCACCAGCCACCAGGCAATCACCGGCACCAGCGCCAGCAACGCAAACGCCCACGGGTGCGCGAACCTCATCGGTAGAGCCCGGACACAGAACACTGGGGCAACAGAAACACAAGAAGGCAGTCTGTTCCGTCCCGTTCTATTCGTCTACTCATTGCTCTCTGTGCTCTTTGTGTCTTCGGGTTTGTCTTCTTCTTCCGGCCGGGGCGCTGTCTTGTTCACCAGATCCCGCGCGACCGAGACCGCCGCCGCTGTCTCCACCGGTTCCGGGACCAGTTTGGCGTACTTCACCAGGTCCGCCCGCCGGAAGAACGCGATGAACTCGTCCCGCTCTCCGACCCGGACCCGCTTCAACGCCAGCGTCATCTCGCTCGTCGTCTGGTCGATTGCCGGAAAACCGTACCGCCGGGTCAGGTAGCGCTTCATGATCTCCGAAACCGCGTAGTAGTAACGTTTCACCCGGCCGGCCGCCAGCCATTTCTGCACCGGCAGGGCGTCGAGCGCGGCCAGCGCTTCCTCCCACGGTTCCGGCAAAGGCTCGACCTCCTGTCGCTTCCGATGCCAGCTTCGGAACAGCCGCCAGCCGACAAACCCGAGCACGGCCAGCCCGACGACCCCCAGGGTCAGCCACAACGGCAGCAGGTTCGGGTACGGTATCTGGGGCTTGAGGTCGTTGACGTCCTCCATGTCTTCCGGCATCACGCTCTCAATCTCGAGTGGCAGCGAATCCGACCGCGCGGCCAGCAGCCCGCTGTCGCCCGGCCACGCCACGATGAACCCGGGAATCGCAACCTCACCCGGTACGAACGCGGCCATCTCGAGCGTGTGGGTATCGACGATTGTGTCACCCTCATACCGGGTGACCGACTCGTGGTCCAGCACGACAAACCGCTCGTCTTCGAGCATCGGTTCCGATACCCGCTGGTCCCGGTGCCGCCGCACCTCCAGTTCGACCTTGAACCGGTCCCCGACCGTCAACGGCTTTGTGGTGCGGCGCGGCACCAGCCGCGCGCCGACCACCACCGAACCGTCGACGACCAGCTGGTATGCCGGCTGCGCCGCGGTCGAGTCCGGGGTCGGCAACGAATCTGCGGCCACGGCCGGCCCGGCCAGCAGCACGACCACGAGCACGCGCAGCAGCGACATTACCGGTGGCGCCTCGCTCGTTCCTGGAAGAACTTATGCAGCCGGCGGGTGAAATCCTCGTCGGTCGCAATCGGGACATGGTCGATGCCGAGCTGGCGGAAAAGCAACTCGCGCGCCTGCACCTGCCCGACGCGGTATTCCCGGAACGCCCGGCGCAGACCCGGGTTCGACGTGTCGAGCGTT
>CBDUZK010000219.1:0-3645 GCA_965371675.1 uncultured bacterium
CGAGTTCTAGCGTATGCTGGCGTTGCTGCTCGCGCTGCTGGCGTACGGGCCGTCCAACCAGCTTGACATCAACCGGGCCGACCTGGATGAGATTCGGCGCCTGCCGGTTTCCGGGGACGTGGCCGAGGGGATTTTCTCATACATGCAGGAGTACGGCCGGCTGGGCAGCGTGTATGAACTGATGCGCGTGGACGGGATGAGTTCCGCGAAGTTTGAGGAGCTGAAGCCGCTGCTGTACGTGTCCGAACCGGGGACCGATGAGTACCGGGTGCGCAAGGTGCACAGCATCCAGCGGCGGCTGGCGTCCGAGGACGGGCCGACCGCGGCCGCGGTCGAGCAGTGGCAGGACATGTTGTTGACCCCGCTGAATGTCAACCGGGCCCGGGTGGCCGACCTGCTGGTGCTGGACAACGTGTCGCTGGTGGACGCGGTGGCGGTGGTGAAGCATCTCGGGACCGGGCGCACGATTACGTCCCGCCGGGACCTGGCTGCCCGGGTGCGCGGGCTGTCGAACTACGGGTACCGGAACATGCGGGACTTCGTTTCGTACGATGACGTGGCGTGGTCCGGGTTCGGCGGTAACTTCCGTATGAGCTTCGAGTCCGACGACTGGTGGGAGACCGAGTTCGCGGCCGGGGAGTTCAGTTCCGCGCTCGCGGTACTGGACGAGGATACGACCGAGTTCCGCGAGGCGGGGTTCACCGCGGGGGAGGTCGATTTCTTCCGGCAGCGGCTGCTGGCCGAGCAGGCGGACCTGGCCGAAGCCGGGAACCGGAGCCTGTTGCGGAACCGGCTCCGGGTGCGCGCGGGTTCGCATCTCGCGCTCGGGGGCTGGCTGGACCAGGATTTCGCCGAGCCGGCGCTGCTTGATGACTACAAGGGCGCGCTCGAAGTGCGGGAGTTCGGCCCGGTCCAGCGCGTGTTCGTGGGGGACTACCGGATTACCATCGCGCAGGGGCTGCTGCTGGACAACACCAATGAGCTGCGGGCGCGGACGTCGGACCGGCCCGAGGGCATCTTCAATGACCTGAGTTCGAACCGGGGGTTCGGGTTCCGCGGCGGGGCGGCCGAACTGGGGCACGGACGGTTCGGGCTGCTGGGATTCTACTCGACCACGCGCCGGGACGCGATCCTGAACCCGGACAGCACGGTCAACTATTACATCACGAGCACGCCGAGGTTCTCGGCCTTTCGGAACACGCTCGGCGAGGAGGACTACGGCGGCAGCTTCCGGCTGGACCTGTCGGACCTGTTGTTCGTGCCGACCGGGACCCGGCTCGGGTTCAACGCGCTCGGCATCGGGTATGACCGCGACTTCAACCCGAGCGCGCGGCTGCTGGACCTGCCCGGCGACGTCCACGTGCTCAATGACCCGAACTACACGCGGCTCGATACCGGCCGGACCCGGCTGTTCTACGGCGCGGACTTCCGGACCGTGATCGAGAACCTGTCATTCGAGGGCGAGCTGGCGATGAAGCCGAGCCTGCCCGACGGCCCGATGCCCGGGGCGAATACCGCGATTGCCGCGCTCGCGAAGGCCCGGGTCCAGTACAATTACCTGTACGTGACCGCGCTCTGGCGTCACTACGACCTCGGGTATGACAACCCGTATAACCGGGGGTACACGGAGCAGTTGCGGTTCGAGGACACCCAGCTCGAGAAGTCGTACCGGCTGATTGACCCGGCGTTCGCGGCCCTGCAGGATTTCCCGATGCCGTAGGCGGAGGAGGGGCTGCTGATTGAGACCCGGTACCAGATATCGCGGGCAATCACGTTCACCCGGGCCTACGTCGACATCTGGCGCAACCTGGCCTGGGGTCTGAACAACGTGCGGTTCCAGGGCGAGGTCGAGTGGCGACCGGTGTTCCCGTTGCGGATCCGGTTCAAGCAGAAGGTGCAGAGCAAGGGGCTGCCGAAGCCGGTGCTGTCGACCCGGTCGCTTACGACCGAGTCGAGCATCCGCGTGATGGCGAGCCTGTCGAACCACGATTACCTGTCCGCGGAACTGCGCGAGGGACGCATCTACCTGACACCGAATGTCGAGTACGGCGACAAGGCGAGCATGTCGGGTAATTTCCTCGCGGTCCAGTGGGACCACAACTTCAGCGACGACTTCAACGCCGAGCTGGGCGTGGCGGTCTGGATGACCCGCGCCATGTCGCAGTGGATTTTCGAGGACACGGGCATCGACTTCCTCGAAGGCGACGGCATGAAGTGGTACGTGGCGGCGAGCGACCGCATCTCGGAGCGCCTGATGGTGTACTGCAAGGCGCGGCAGAAGGTCAGCCTGTACCCCCGCAACGGCCTGGGCGGGGATGAAGGCGTTCATTTCCCCGGGTCGCCGGACGTGGTCCGGGATTTCATCGACAAGGACAACAGCTTCCAGGTCAGCCTGCAGGTTGACGTTTTCTGGTAAGGAGTATTGATGAGGAGAGTGATTTCGGCAATGCTGGTGCTGGGCGTCGGCGCCGCTCTCTGGGGCGGGATGCCGATGCGGACCTACTGGGGACGGTCGATTGACTGGCACAACGCCCGCGACCTGGCCGGGGGCGGCACGGCCCGGTTCGACGGGGGACCGGGCGCGGTGTTCGGTCGGCCGGCGCGGCTCGGGTTCGCAACCGACCCGGCCATAGAGTTGAGCTTCGGGCTGCGCAGCGCCAACGAGCAGCGGACGCGGACCGTGTATGACCGGTTCGAGAACGCCATCGGTGAGGCGGTCGTCGCCGACAACATGCACCTGGCCGAGTTGCCCGGGCCGCTGGCCGTTTCCTGGCCCTTGTTCGGCATGGGCGCGGTCGGGGTCGGGTTCGCGCCGGTGCTGGACTTCAGCTACGAGTATTCCAAGGAGTTCCGCGACGACTTCTACAACCTGATCGGTGAAGACCGGGTCGAGCAGACCGGCATGGTGTACGACGCCGCGCTCGGTCTCGGGTTCCGGCCGCTCGGGTGGCTGAGTATCGGTGCCGGCGGCGCGTACCGGTTCGGCTCGCGCGACCTGCAGGGCCATACCATCCGCTACCCGGACACGACCCGCGAATCGGAGTCCGGCAACCCGGCCGGGTTCGCCTGGTCGGGCGGGCTCGCGCTGCGGCCGCTCGCGCGGCTGGTGCTGGACGTCGGGTACAATGGCGGCACCGAGCTTGCGGGCTGGACGGTCGATTCGCTCGCCGGCGACGTCAACCGGGTCCAGCCCTGGGCCGCGCACGTCGGCATCGCCTACGCGGCGCCGGGCGCGCTGCCGAGCCGGGTGACCGGTGAGGTCGCGTACACGGCCTGGTCCGGCGTGGACACAAGCTGGAGCAACGTCATCACCGCGCGGGCCGGGGTCGAGCATACGATGCTGAATTCAATCAAGCTGCGCTACGGGTTCGGCGTCGAACCGCTGGCGTTCGATCCCACGGTGCAGGTGGCGCAGGTCGGGGTCGGGCTCGGCTTCGACCCCGGGCTTGTCCTGATCGACGTCGGCGCGCTGTTCCAGCGCGACGTCATCGGCGCCGGGCTGTTCCACGGGGACCTGACCCCGGACGACCAGCACGTTTACGAAACCTGGACCACGTTCGCGGTCACAATCAGCCGCCGGTTCTAGCCTGACGTGATGCGCCTGCTGCTCAGGGTCCACCGCGCGTACGAACACATGAACGCGGG
>CBDUZK010000220.1:0-3634 GCA_965371675.1 uncultured bacterium
CCGGTCCGTAGAACCCGAGGCTGCGGATGACGGTCGCGGTTCCTTCGTTCACAACGCTTTCGAGCATGCTGGTCAGGATGTAGGCGGACGACCGGGACATGACCGGTTGGACCTCGGGGAGATTCTCCTCCATTACCAGGCCGCGGTTGTCCCGGATCATCGTGATGAATATCGGCTTGACCCGCTTGCCTTCGTTGGCGAAGGTGGTGAAGGCGGCGGTTATCTCCAGCAGCGGCACTTCGACCGAGCCGAGGGCCAGCGAATAGACCGGCAGGAGCTTCTGCTTGATGCCGAGCAGGTTGGCGTAGCGGGCGACGAGTTCGGGGCCGAGCCGGTCGATCAACCGGACCGCCACCACGTTCCGGGACAGGGCGAGCGCGCGGCGCAGGGTAATCGGGCCGAGGAACTTGTGGTCGTAGTTGCGGGGCCGGTAGAGCGGCTGCCCCGGGATTCTCAACTCCACCGCGGAATCGACGATCACGTCCGCCGCGGTGAAACCGTTGTCGATGGCGGCCGCGTACAGGAACGGCTTGAAGGCCGAGCCGGTCTGGCGCGCGGCCTGGGTCGCCCGGTTCCATTCGCTCTGCCCGAAGTCGCGTCCGCCGACCAGGGCGCGTACGTACCCGGTCCGGACGTCGAGCGCGACCAGCGCGCCCTGCAGGTATTCGGGCAGGCCCGGCGCGGTATCGACCTCGACCACCGAGTCGTACCAGGTCTTGCGTTTCCGGAGCCGGTAGTCCTTCTCAATCCGGGCGAGGCGTTTCTCCACGGCGACGTTGGCGGCCCGCTGGATGTCGAGGTCGAGCGTGGTGTGAATCGCGGCCCCGGACCGGTAGACGAAGTCCGGGCCGTACCGTTCGATCAGGTCGCGCCGGATCTCCTCGACGAAGTAGGGCGCTTCGTTCGGCCCGTCGTGCAGCGGGCTTGCCTTCAGGGGCTCTTCCAGTGCGGCATCGTACTGTTCCTGCGAGATGACGCCGGTCTGGTGCAGCTTGAACAGGAACAGGTTGCGCCGGCTGGTCAGCCGGTCGGCGTGCCGGTACGGGGAGTAGATGCTTGGGTTCGCCACCATCGCGGCCAGGCTCGCGCACTCCGCGATGCTGAGTTGGGATACGTGCCTGCCGAAGTAGCGTTCGGCCGCGGCTTCGACACCGTAGACCGAACCGCCCAGCCATATCTGGTTCAGGTATAGCTCGAGTATCTCCTCCTTGGAGAACTGGCGTTCGATCTCGACGGCGAGGATTGCTTCGCGGACCTTACGCGCGAGCGTGCGCTCGAACGTGAGGAACATCGAGCGGGCGAGCTGCTGAGTGATGGTCGAGGTCGCCTTCAGCCGCCCGGGGTGGCGCGCCATCCAGAGCATCAGCCCCGGGATGCGCATCACATCGATGCCCCAGTGAGAATGGAAGCGGCGGTCCTCGACCGCGATAATCGCTTCCTTGAGATAGACCGGGATGGTGTCGAGCGAGACCGGACGGCGTTTCTCTTGGAAGAACTCGGCGATGAGCCGGTCCTTGCAGTCGAACACCCGGGTGGCCGCCGGTGCACGGAACCGGGCGATTTCCTCGGCCCCGGGAAGCCCGGCCCGCAGGTTCATGTACGAGGCGATGCACACCGCAATCCCGATCAGCACGAGGCAGCCGAGCACCAGCAATACGAATCGTGACCTGGTCATGATGTCGATGGTGATACTAGCGGCAACCGGGCGCTGTGCAACCAGAGACGGATGACAAGAATGAGGAGAGAGGAGAGAGGAATGAAACACCAAGGACACCAAGAGTACCAAGAGAGTCGGACATGGAGTGCGGCAGCAAGGCTGCCGCTTTTCCTCAATCTCCGATCATCAATCCGGAATCTACAATCGCACCGGGTAGGGGTGAGGGGAATTCGTCGTTCGACACTCGGCATTCGGAATTCGGAATTGGGGGAAGGGCTAGAGCGCGTCGGCGAGGATTTCCGCGATGTCGCGGATGCGGACCTTGTCCTCGGAGTCGGTCATCTTGACCGCGTCCTCGAAGGTGAGGGTGCAGAACGGGCAGGCGGTCGCTATCGTCCGCGCGCCCATCGCGACCGCGTCCCGGACCCGCACCTCGGACAGGCGTCCGGTGCCTTCCGATTCCAGCCACATCCGGCCGCCGCCGCCTTCGCAGCACAGGCTTGTCTCCCGGCACCGGTCAAACTCCACGAACCTCGGTTCCGCGACCGCGGCAAGGAGCCGGCGGGGCTCGTCGAACACCTTGTTCTGCTTGCCGAGGAAGCACGGGTCGTGGTAGGTCAGGGCGCCGCCGTCCACCTGCTTCAGCTTCAGCCGGCCGTCGGTGAGCAGCTTGTCCAGGAACTGGGTGTAATGCAGGACCGGGGTGTCGACGCCGGGGTAGTCATGCTTGAAGGCGTTGAAGCAGTGTGGGGAGATGGTCACAATCCAGTCCGCCTTGCGGGCCTTGAGCAGCCTGGTGTTGTTCCCGGCGAGTTCCTCGAACAGCCCTTCCTCGCCCAGTCGCCGCTGTTCGCTCGCGCAGCAACTCTCCTCGGTCCCGATGACCCCGAAGTCCACATCGGCGGCCCGCAGCAACTTCACCAGGGCGCGGACCGTCTGCCGGCAGCGTTCGTCGTAGGCGTCGGTGCAGCATACGAAGAGCAGCACTTCCGCGTGGTCGCCTTCGGCGAGGATACGGACGTCAAGACCGTCGGCCCACTCCATGCGATTCTCGCGGGCTCGGGACCACGGGTTGCCCTGCAGGTACGTGCTCTCAAGCGCGGCCTGGACCGTGGATGCCATCCGTCCGCCCTCGACCAGGCGGGAGCGCAACTGGACAATCAACTCGGCCGGGTTGACGTCCTTCGGGCAGCGCTCATTGCAGGTCGTGCAGGCGGTGCATTCCCACACGCCGAGCCCGGTGATTTCAGCCGGCTTGAGCTTGTGGTCCAGCGACGAATAGACCAGCATGCGGATGTTCAGCCCGGACTTCATCGACACCGGGCACCCGCCCGAGCACCGGCCGCACTGGATGCAACCGTTGATATTGAGAGTCAGAACTGCCATGGGCCGGTATTGTAGTCCGGCGGGATTCCGAGTCAACAAGGGAGAAGAGTGAGGAACGAGGAAGTGAACCGCCAAGTACGCCAAGAGGATTTCGCGGGCGCGGCTTCCTCAATGGTCTGCAATCCCTTGAACCCTCGGACCCTTGACCCCTTGGACCCTCTTCTCTTGCCATTCGCCACTCGTCATTCGCACTTCCAATCAATCTCCAATCTGGAATCCGGAATCTCGAATCATCGGCCATATCACCCGGTAGAGGACCCGGGTTATTACCTGCCAGAGGATGATGCAAATGCCCTGGCAAATGACTCGGCAAATGCCCTGGCATAGAACCCGGCAAAGGACTCGCCAAAGGGTCTGGCAAAGGACCCGGATAAGGAACCCCCAAAGAACCCCAAGGGGGACCCGGGGGGCGACCCCTGGGCCGGGGAGGTGGGCACTCGCTACCGTTACTTTTGCCGCATTCCACGGCATTCCCGAGATTATCTTCACACTTTTGCCTCTATCGGGATGTAACTGATGAGACACAATCAGCAGACGGGCCGGAGAAAACGGCCCGAAAGGAGACTGAAATGGACCTTGTGATGAAGCCGC
>CBDUZK010000221.1:0-3609 GCA_965371675.1 uncultured bacterium
GGGCGGGTTCGGAAGCAGGTGTGGAGCAGTCGTTCCCTGAGCACCGCCTCGACCATCGGCAGTACGAGCGGCTCGGCACAGACCAGTCGGAGTTCGTGGAGACTGCGTTCCGGGCTCAACCGGGCCGGGTATCGCCCGCGCACCGCGGAGCGCAGGAGCGCGAGTGTGTCCGGTTCAATGTCGAACCCGAGCCGGATGGCAAAGCGGACTGCCCGGAAGATGCGGGTCGGGTCGTCGATGAAACTGCGGGGGTGGAGAACGCGGACGAGGCGTCGGGTCAGGTCCTGCCGGCCGGAGTGCGGGTCGAGCACGCGGCCGAAGGCCCCGCGCGTGATTTCGACCGCGAGGGCGTTGATTGTGAAGTCGCGCCGGACCAGGTCGTCTTCGACCGGGGCGGGCGTGATGACCGGCAGGGCCGCGGGTCGGGCGTAGGTTTCGGTCCGGGTGCGGCTGATGTCGATGTGCGACCCGTCGGTGAGAGCGACGGTGCCGGTCTGGAACCGTCGGTGAAACACGAAGCGGGCCTTGAACCGTTCCGCGACGGCGCGGCCGACCCGCTGTGAATCGCCTTCGACCGCGATGTCGATGTCCGGGCTGCTCCGGCCGAGCAGGGCGTCGCGGACCGGTCCGCCGACCAGGAAGGCACGCGCGTCCTGCCCGGCCGCGAGCCGACCGAGCAGGCGCAGCAGGGTCTCGTTCGGAAGACCGGCCGGAAACGGCCCGGCCCGGGTTCGAGACGACCGGCGTCGGCTAGAAGCCAAGGTTCTTGGTGGTGTCGTCCTTGCCCTGGTTCTTGATCTTGCCGAATCGATCCTCGAACTTCTTGATGTTCTCGTTCAGCGCGTTGTGAAGCAGTTGCGCGTGCTGCGGAGTCATCACGATCCGCGCGTAGACTTTGGCCTTGGGCAGGCCGGGAAGCACGCGCGCAAAGTCGATGATGAACTCCGAGGCCGAGTGGGCAATCAGCACGAAGTTGGAGTAGATACCCTCGGATTCGCGCTCGCCGATTTCGACCTGGACCTGCTGGCCCTGCGGAGTGAGTTTCTTGTCGACGTCCATTCAGGCTCCTTTCATAGTCGATTCTAAGCAATGTTCGGGTTCGGTCAAGACAGAGAGCGGCGGCAATCAGCCGCGGACCAGGCGCAGGAAGCGGCGCTTGCCGACTTTCAGGATGACGGGTCGGTCCGTGACCCGCACCGTGAACTGCATGTCCAGCACCCGTTTGCCGTCGAGGTAGATCGCGCCTTCCTTGAGCTTGCGGCGCGCTTCGCTCTTCGACGGCAGGAGCCCGGCGCCGGCGACGAGTTCGAGGATGTTCACGCCGTCCGGCGGGACCGGGCGCTCGGGCATGTCTTCGGGTACGCCCTTGTTCCGGAACACGCGGTCGAATTCGCTTTCGGCCCGGCGGGCGTCCTCTTCCGAATGGTAGACAGCGATGATTGCCCGGGCGAGTTCGGCCTTGATTGCGCGCGGATTCTCACTCGCGGCAAGCCGCTGCCGGACCTGGTCCAGTTCCGTCGGGGTCAGGTTCGTGCAGAGGGTGAAGTAGTCGAGAATCAGTTCGTCCGGGATCGACATCGTCTTGCCGAACATCTGGTCCGGCGGATCGGTGATGCTGATGTAGTTGCCGTACGATTTCGACATCTTAAGCTTGCCGTCGGTGCCGACCAGCAGGGGCATGGTTATCACCACCTGTGGTTCCTGGCCGAACTCGCGCTGGAGTTCGCGGCCGACCAGCAGGTTCCAGTACTGGTCCGAGCCGCCGAGTTCGATGTCGGCCTTGACCGCGACCGAGTCGTAGCCCTGGAACAGCGGGTAGAGCAGTTCGTGCATGTGGACCGGCACCCCGTCTTTGAGCCGCTTGCGGAAGTCGTCGCGTTCGAGGATTCGCGCGACGGTGTACCGGGCGGCGATGTTGATGATGTCCGAACCTCCCAGTGGCTCGGACCATTCCGCGTTGCACCGGAACTCGCATCGGTCCGGGTCGAGGATGCGAAACACCTGCTCGCGGTACCGCTGCATGTTTTCCCGGACCTGTTCGTCGGTGAGCTGGGGCCGGGTTTTGGACCGGCCGGACGGGTCCCCGATCTTCGCCGTGAAGTCACCGACAATCAGTACCGCCAGGTGGCCCGCGTCCTGAAACTGGCGGAGCTTGCGAAGCGGAACCGCAAAGCCGAGGTGGATGTCCGGGCCGGTGGCGTCGATGCCGAGTTTGACCCGGAGCGGTTTGCCGGTTTTCGCCGACTTCTCCAGCTTCGCCTTGAATTCCGGTTCGGTTTCGAGGCGGTCGACCCCGTCCAGGAGACGCTTGAGGTCCATGGCCCTACACCCGGTAGTTGCCGAAGTCCTCGGGCTCGATTTCGCGCAGCTTGCTGCGCAGGTCGTCGAGCCGGCCTTCGTCGGCCTCGGTGACCGACTGGCCGGCCTTGTCCATGACCGACTCGGCCACGAACACCGGGACGCCGACCCGCAGCGCGAGGCCGACCGAATCGGATGGGCGCGCGTCCACCGTGATGATGCCGCCCGGGCCGTCGATAATCAACTCGGCGTAGAAAGTGTCCTTCTCGGTCCGGGTGATAATCACACGCCGGATGTTGCCGCCCAGGCTCTCGATCGAGAGGCGCATCAGGTCCAGCGTCATCGGGCGCGGGAACGCGGTTCCCTGCAGCGCGTACGCGATGGCGGAGGCCTCGAACGGGCCGATGTAGATCGGGAGAATCCGGTCGCCCTCGATTTCCCGCAGCAGGACTACCGGTGAGTTGTTTGAGTTGTCTACAAGGAGACTGTCGACTCGGACTTCAATCATGCAGGTTCTTCGGCGACCCAGAGCTTGACGGTCGCCGTGACCTCATGACCCATTTTGACCGGAACGTCGTACACCCCCGGAGCCTTGATCGGCTCGGCGATGATGATAGAGTGCTTGTCGATTTCGAAGCCTTCCTTCGCGAGCAGGTCGGCGACATCCGCGTTCGTGATCGCGCCAAAGGCACCTTCTTCACCCATCTTGATTGTCGTCTTCACCGATGCCAGGCCGAGCTTCTCGGCGAGTTCGGTGAGCTGTTTGCGGATCTTGTCTTCCCTGGTGGCAGACTGGGCTTTGATGGTGTCAATCTGGCGCAGGTTTGCGACAGTCGCGCGAATCGCCAGCTTCTTGGGCAGCAGGTGATTGCGACCATGGCCGCCCTTGACGTCCACGACGTCACCCCGGGCGCCAAGCCGGTCGATGCTCTGCAGCAGGATGATCTTCATCAGTTCGAGAATGGCAGGAGTGCCAGTGACCGGGCGGTCTTGATCGCCTGGGTCAACGCACGCTGGTGGCGCGTGCAGACACCGGACAGCTTGGAATGCACAATCTTGCCGCGTTCGGTCAGGAAGTTCTGCAACTGCGGGTCTTTGTAGTCGACGTAGCTGATTTTGTTCTCGCAGTAATAGCAGACCTTGCGCCGGGTGCTGAAGCGCTTGCGCTTGTGGCCCGGTCGGGACGGTCGTGAACTGGTATGACCTTTTCTCATAAGTGTCGTGAAGCATAGAGGAATCCGGCCGGATGTCAATATGTCGGTCTTCCTCAGAAATAATCTACCCGAAGCGGAGCTGTTTACTCAGAATTGA
>CBDUZK010000222.1:0-3604 GCA_965371675.1 uncultured bacterium
TCTCGAAGTACTCCATCACCGGGGCAATCGAGGTATCGACCCGCAACCGGAACACTATCTTCCGGGCGTCCTTGTCGACCGTCAGGGTTGAACGTCGTACCGCGTAGTTGACTCGGTCGTGGATGTCGAACTTGATCAGCGCCGGGTTGCGCACACGGCTGCGGTGCACGTCCGCCTTGTCCGCGATGATGAGCGCGGCCGACACGTCCGACACCGGGTGCCCGCTCTCCTCGTGGTGGTTGCCGATTGCGCCCATGACGCACGCCACCTCGGTCCAGTCCATGCCCAAACGATTGAGGATATCCCGGGCAATCAGCGCGCCCAGCCGCTCGTGCAGGTCACGGTTGATGACGTTGCCGATGTCATGCAGGTACCCGGCGATTGCCGCGAGTTCGGCCGCGCGCTCGTCGTGGCCGAGAGCGGACAGCACCTGCTTGGCGTTCTTACCCACGAGCCGGCAGTGACGCTGACCATGCTCGGTGTAGCCCAGAACCTCGAGCTGCCGGTCTGCTCCCTTGATGAACGCGATGACTTCCGGGTCTTTGGTTATGTTCTTCAGGTTGGTCATATCAGGGGATGTTAGCGCGCTGCCTCGGCGCGGTCAACCGGACCGCAGCCCGGCGGGCACCTCCCGGTCCGGCTAGTCCTCTTCTTCTTCCTTGCCGGTGTCGAGCAGGCTCCCGTCCTTGAGTGCCTGCTTCATGTACTCCTCGTACTGACCAAGGAGCTTCTCGTCTGCGACCATCTGGTTCTTCCACCGGATCGCGGCCTCGTTCGCGCCGAAAGTCTTGTCCAGGAATATCTGGATCTTGGGACCCATGCTGTAGTTGCTGTCGAACAGGATTATCCCCGAGGTATTCGGGTTGTCGCCACACACCTCGTAGACCTCGGATGTCTTGTCCGCATCATAGTCCCATTGCTCCGGGCCCTTGGGGACCCGCTTGTAGAGAAGAAACTCGATCATGTTGTTGGCGATGCCGAGCATCGCCAGGTAGTCTTCCCCTGACGCGCTGCCGGCACGGTAGTGACTCTGGAACGGCAGGTGCAGACAGATGCCGACTTCACCCCGGCCTTCGCCGTAGAAGATGCCGTCCGGGTTCAGAATGTTGCCCAGGTCCTTGCGGCCGTAGTACAGCATATCTCGGCTTCCCTATATCTGCCCGGCCTCGTGCTTGCGCCTGAGGTTCTCGAGCATGTCCTGCGTCATCCGGTCAAGGTCGTATTCAGGTTCCCAGCCCCATTCCGCCCGGGCCGCCGAGTCGTCGATTGACGATGGCCACGAATCGGCAATCTCCTGCCGGAAGTCAGGTTCGTAGGTGCACTCGAACCCGGGTACGTACTTGGCGATGCTCGCCGCGAGCTCGCCGACACTGAAGCTCATCGCCCCGACGTTGAAATCGGAATGGTGCTTGAGCCCGGCCTGGTCGGCTTCGAGCAGGTCCATCGTCGCCTTGATACAGTCCGGCATGTACATCATCGGCAGCCGCGTGTCCTCGCGCACGAAGCACGTGTACCGGCCCTGCTTGACTGCCTCGTAGTAGATTGCGACCGCGTAGTCGGTCGTGCCGCCGCCGGGCAGAGTCTCGTGCGAGACGATACCCGGATAGCGCAGGCCGCGCACGTCAAGACCGAAACGGTAGAAGTAGTAGTCCGAAAGGAGCTCACCCGCCACCTTGGTCACACCGTACATTGTCCTCGGCTTCAGCACCGTCTCGTTCGGCGTGTTGTCACGTGGAGTCTCGGGACCGAACACGGCAATCGAACTCGGGATCAGGACCCGGGTCAACTCGCGTTCGCGCGCGCACTCAAGCACGTTGTGCAGGCCGTTCATGTTCACGTTCCAGGCCAGCAGCGGGTTCTTCTCGCCTATCGCGGACAGGATCGCCGCCATGTGGATGATAGTATCGATGTCGTGCTTCTCGACAATCCCCTCAATCGTCTCGCGGTCCGTCACGTCGATAAAGTAGAATGGCCCGGACTCCTTCAGTTCCTCACTCGGCGCCGTCTTGCGCCCGGTCGCCACCACGTTGTCCGCACCGTAGTGTTTGCGCAATGCCAGTGTCAGCTCGGAACCGATCTGGCCGACCGCGCCTGTCACGAGAATATTCTTTACTCTACCGGTCTTGGTCATCTGGACAACTCCTTTCTGAAGCTGGTGCCGACACAACTATACTCACGCGCGTCGGTGCGTCAAAGAAGAAATGGCATCCGCGCGGTCTGGACAACAGGCACGCAAAGACCTATACTCAGGCTCTTGATTTCGTATGGTGAGTGTAGCTCAACTGGTTAGAGTACCTGACTGTGGCTCAGGATGTTGGGGGTTCAAGTCCCCTCACTCACCCTCACGCAGTGCGATGCAATTCCGGGTTGCATTCCGGCGCGGGACTGCTAGACTGCCCGCCGGACAGAAACAAGAAAGATGAGCGCCCGTAGCTCAATTGGACAGAGTGCCGGGCTTCGAACCCGTAGGTTGCGCGTTCGAGTCGCGCCGGGCGCGCTGAAAAAACATGACGCCCTCAGGACCCTGAAGCAACACATGCTTCCGGGATACCCCGGGCGGTTGAGAGATTTGTGCCCCGCTAGCTCAACTAGGCAGAGCGCCGGATTCTTAATCCGTAGGTTACAGGTTCAATTCCTGTGCGGGGTACTTTCCTTTCCGGACCTGTCCGCATGAGGAGGTACCGATGACCGAACCCGCAGCGATTCTCGAGCCGACACCCCGCCAGACTGAACGCTGGTACGCGCTGGTCGACATCCTCTATCTCATGCAAGTCGCATGGCTGTACATCTTCGCGGCCGCGTACCCGTTCTTCGGCCTGTTCTACGGCATCCTGCTCCTCGCGGGGAGTCTCTCAACGAAGTCCAAGCGCATCGGCAGAATCTGCCTCATCATCGGCGTCATCAACCTGGCCATCTACATCGCGGCGCTCGCGGCATTCCTCGTCCTCGGCTTCACCGGCCTGCTGGCCGGCATCGCCGCCGAAACGTCATGAGCGCGCTCCTCTGTTTCCTGCTGGCGGTCGGCGCATCCGGCATCTACCGCGCGCCGCTTCAGGCCGACGCCCGCGCGCTCAAACCCGGCCCGGTCTGGGTCTACTTCACCGACAAGGGCATCACCGACGATGCCGAACTCACCGCCGCGCTCACCACGCTTGCCGCCGACGCCGACCCGGCCGTCAAACTCCGTCGCAACCGCGAGCCGGTCCGCGGGTTCGACTTCGCCGACCTGCCGGTCCGGGTCGAATACGTCCGCCGCATCGAAGCCACGGGCGCGCGCCTGCGGACAACCTCGAACTGGCTCAACGCCGCCAGCTTCGACCTGCCCGCAACGCTTGCGCGCGAGATACGCGCGCTGCCCTTTGTCTATGACGTCCGGCCGGTTATGCGTGAGCACCGCGTCGAGACCGACATCGTCTTCCCGATTGACCAGCCTGCCGACCGGCGCAGCCGCGCGGTCGACTCGGCCACAGCGCACCGCTACTACGGTCCGTCCTTCGACCAGGCGTACATGATGGGCGTGCCCAACCTGTACTACAAAGGCTGGTACGGCTCCGGGGTCAAACTCGCCATCTTCGACACCGGTCTCCGGCTCGACAACCAGGCG
>CBDUZK010000223.1:0-3603 GCA_965371675.1 uncultured bacterium
TCCTACGTCGGTGTCATCGGCGGGGCCGAGTGCCCGGTGGACATCGCGCGACTCGCCGAGCAGGTCGGTGCGGGCATCGCCGGGCGCGGTGCAATCCTGGTCTGCGGCGGGCAGACCGGGGTGATGGAAGCGGCCTGTCAGGGCGCGCAGACGGCAGGCGGCATGACAATCGGTATCCTGCCCGGTGTTGACCGGGTGAAGGCGAACCCGTACGTGGATGTCGCGATTGCGACCGGCTTCGGGGAGGCGCGGAACCTTGCCATCATCCGTACCGTCGACGTCTTGGTTGCGATTGCCGGTTCCTACGGGACCCTGTCCGAAATCGGGTTCGCCCTGCGGATGGGCAAGCGAGTGATTGGCCTGCGGACCTGGGATATCGACGGGGTCGAGAAGGCGGATTCCCCGGAGCATGCGTTGGAACTGGCGTTCGGGGCAGTCGAGTCCTGAACGGCCGGCCGAATGAAACGGGGAGGGCGCATTGCGCCCTCCCCGTTCTATTGAACGGAAGCCGTCTAGTCGGTCAGTATCAGCTTCCCGGTCCGGGTGTCGCCGTCGATGTCGACATTGATGAAGTAGACACCGCGGGCAAGGGTGCCGACCGCAACCGGCAACTGGTGTTCACCGGCGTCGAGCGTGCCGTCGAACACATTCTGTACGATTCGTCCGGCGCCGTCATACAGGCGGGCCGTGACACCGGCCCGGCGATTGAGGTTCAGCCGAACGACCGACCCGGCGAAGGTGGTTCGCACCGCGTTTGCGGCCGGGGCCGCCGGGCGGCCTTCCTCGACCCCGGTCCAGTTGTACCCGTCGAACCAGATTTTCTTCCCGGCGAATTCCCGGTAGACGATATACCCGCCATTGGTTTCGGCGGAACCATCGACCCGGCCGCCGAACTCCCCGGTGATGCGGAAGTCGTTGTGGTCGGCGCGGGCTTCCCAGTCGGTCGGGGTGGCCGGCCGTGAATATGCGTATACCAACGTATCCCAGTTCGTTGACGGCTCGTGCATCGTGACAATGGCCCGGAAGAGGTTGCCCGTGTTGTAGTAGGGCTGGCGGATGTAGGGATGCCGGGCATCCCAGGTCGCACGACTCTGGTTGGTCGGGGGCCAGAAACTGGAGCTCCAGCCTGTTCCGCCGTTCGTCGTCCAGGCATAGCGGGGGCCGATGTTGCCGCTGGTGTTTCGGTAGGTGCTCAGGATGATTGCCCTCTGGGAGCCACCGGGTGTAGTCCGGGCGGCAGCGATGGAGATATCCCTGAACGCGCGGCCTGCGCTTGAGTCGACGTTGTTGAAGACGAAGGTCGGGCTGATTAGGTTGTTGGTGTAGCGACCGACGCGGATGCAGGCGGAGTCGCTCTGGCTCAGGTAGGCGATGTACACGTAGCCGGCGGCGCCGGCGCAGACGGCCGCGTGGTGGGAAGTGCTTGTCACGTTGCGATGATTGCCCCAGGTCTGGGCCGAGTCGCTGGAGCTTTGCATCTTCACGTTGCCGCTTTCGGTCTCCCAGGCGCAGAACAAGTGCTGGGGAGTTTCGACGTTGCGGTCCGCGGTGACGCCGTGGATGGTGTCGCCGCCCATTATCTGGGTCCAGCGGAGGCTGCCCAGGTTGGCACGCAGTCGCCGGACATAGAGGCCGGCGGTGCCGTCGTAGACCACGAACGCGTACCACCAGGTGCCGCCGGCGTCACCACCGACGCGAAGCTCAAAGTCACGGATGTCGCCGGATGGGCCGCCGATGTGGTTCAGGTAGTCCCAGGTCCCGCCACCGTTCGTTGAGCGGTAGAAGAAGATGGTGTCGTTGGTGGCCCCGTTGTTCGGGTCCAGGATGCCGAGGTAGATGTCCCCGTTCGGAGCCACGTCGGTGCATACCTTGCCGAGGGTGGTCAGGGAATTGAGTTCGTCAATCAGCTTGTCATCACCCCAGTCCATAAAGGGCCTGATTTTGACTGTCGGTTCGTCTTCGAGCTGGCCACGGCCCGGGCCGCCGGACACGAGCAACTGGTCGATTTCACCGGTGACCGCGGGCAGCGCGGTGCCCTTCTCACCGGTTACATCATCTGGGGCTCCGGATACGTCGGTCCCGGTCGCATACGTGACATTCGGGCAGGCCGAAGGGTCGGCCCACGGTTCGGCGGGCCCGGCAAATGCCAAGCCTACCAAGAGTACGAGCATTGCGCTTACGGTTCGCATTCTTTCTCCTTGCGTTGTGCAGACTGCATCGGTAGATTCAGCTCCACCTTTTATGAAGCCACTATATTCTACTTACATGGTATTCTAAATCTCGTTCCATTTCTGTCAAGCGGGGCGTAGGCAAACGGCATCTATGATGACGGGTTTCACGGTTGACGCGGCGATTCTCCACGCTAGCATTGCCGCTCAACCACAGGAGGATTGATGCCGAAAGAGTTTCAGAACTTCATCAACGGCCGGATGGTTCCGGCGCGGTCGGGCAAGAGCTATGAGAACCGGAATCCGGCCGACCATGGTGACCTGGTCGGTGTGTTCCCGTCATCCGACGCCGGGGACGTGAACGACGCGGTAGCCGCGGCGAAGGCCGCGTACCCGGCGTGGCGGGCATTGCCGGCCCAGGCCCGTGGAGACATGATGCGCCGGGCGACCGAGATTCTTGTCGAGCACAAGGAAGAGGCTTCCCGGCTTGAAACCCGGGAGATGGGCAAGGTCATCAAGGAGACGCGCGGCGACGTGCAGGAAGCAATCGATACCGGGTTCTACGCCGCGGGCGAGAGTCGACGCCTGTGGGGCACGGTCGCGCCGAGCGAGATGCCGAACAAGATGACCTACGTCACCCGCCAGCCGATGGGAGTCTGGGGCATGATCTGCCCGTGGAACTTCCCGATGGCGATTCCCTCGTGGAAGTTGTTCCCGGCCCTGACCTGCGGCAACACCGCGGTCATCAAGCCGGCGACCCTGACCCCGGCGACGGTGGACCTGTTCGTCGGCGCGCTCCACGAGGCGGGCGTTCCCGCGGGTGTGGTCAATATCGTGTACGGGGCCGGGGCGAAAGTCGGCGAGGCGCTGCTGAACCACCCTGACACCTGCGGCATTTCGTTCACCGGTTCGTCCCAGGTCGGCAAGCGGATTGCCGAGGTGACCGGCAAGACCCTGAGGCGCTGCTCGCTGGAACTGGGCGGGAAGAACGCGCAGTTGGTGCTCGATGACGCGGACCTGGACCTGGCGCTCGAAGGCGTGCTCTGGGGCGCGTTCGGCACGACCGGCCAGCGCTGCACCGCCACTTCGCGGCTGATTGTTGAGGCCGGGGTGTACGACCGGATGCTCGAGCTGGTGGTCGAGGCCGCGAGCAAGCTGAAGGTCGGCAACGGCCTGGACGAGTCGGTCGATATGGGGCCGTGCGTCAGCGAAGGCCAGCGCAGCACGGTGCATGGTTACGTCGAAATCGGCAAGGAGCAGGGTGCCCGGCTCGCGCTCGGCGGCGAGAAGCTCACCGGCGGCGACTTCGACAAGGGCTTCTTCTACAAGCCGACCGTGTTCGCGGACGTGACACCGGACATGAGAATCGCGGTCGAGGAGATATTCGGGCCGGTGCTGTCGGTCATCAAGGTGAAGGATTTCGACGAGGGCATCA
>CBDUZK010000224.1:0-3590 GCA_965371675.1 uncultured bacterium
GCGTTCCGGCGGGCGGTGCGCGTGCCGTGGCGCAGTCCGCGATTCGGCGTGCCGCTGGCGGCCGCGGTGTTGCTGCTCGGGGTGACAATGCTGCCGTGGGAGATGAGAACAACGCCGTTGCACGAGTGCGGGTCGATGTTGACTTTCTACCTGTTCTTCGCGGGGGCGGGACTGGTCCTGTTCCTGGCCGGTTTCTACCGGTATCTGCGGTTCCTGGACCGGCCGCTGGAGCGGGCGTATGCGTGGGTCATGGGCATGGAGCGGCGGTGGTTCATCGTGTTGTTGTTCGGGGTGACATTTGTGGTGACGAACCTGATCTCGCTGTTTGTGTTTGAGCACATGGCGCACATCCAGGATTCGATTTCCCAGTTGTTCCAGGCCCGGATTTTCGCCACCGGCCGCCTGTTCCTCGACTCGCCGAAGTTCCCGGATTTCTTCGACTACACGCACATAATCAACAACGGGCGCTGGTATTCGCAGTACCCGTTCCTGCATTCGCTGCTGCTGGTGCCCGGCGTCATCGCCGGGATTCCCTGGATAATCAACCCGCTGCTCGGCGCGCTCGCGGTGCCGGTCATTTACCTGCTCGGGCGGGAACTGTATGGCGAGCGAACCGGACGGATGGCTGGCGTGTTGGCGTGCATGACGCCGTTCATCTTCAATATGTCGGCCGAGTACATGAATGGCGCGAGCGCGATGCTGTTCGCGACTTTGTTTGTGTTGTTCTTCTTCCGCACGTTGCGCCTGGGTCAATGGCGTGACGTGATGCTGGGCGGGTTGTTCCTGGGGCTGGTGGCGAATGTGCGTCCGTACACGGCGATGGCGGTCGCGGTGGGGTTCGCGGTCTACGGTTTGCTGCGGATGGTTCGCGAGCCACGGCGATTCGTACCGCGTTTGCTGGTGATGGCCGGGGTGACCGGCGCGGTGGCGAGTCTTGTACTGGTGTACAACTGGTTGACGAACGGGGACCCGCTGACGTTCGGTTATGTGGTGAAGTGGGGACCCGGACACGAGCTGGGGTTCGGCAAGAGTGGGTGGGGAGTACAGCATACGCCGTTGCGGGGGCTGGTGAATACCGGCAATGACACGAACGTGCTGAACCGGTACCTGTTTGAGTGGCCGATACCGGCGCTGGCTGGAATTGCGGTACTGTTTGCGGCGGGGATGCGACGGGTGAAGGACCGGTTGTTGCTTTTCTGGTTCCTGAGCCTGTCCGGCGCGTATTTCTTCTACTGGTTTCACAATATCTGCTTCGGGCCGAGGTTCGTTTATGAGTCGGTGGCTGCGCTGGTGCTCCTGTCCGTGCGCGGGGCCGAGGAACTGGGCCCGCTCCTGCGGCGCACGTTCCAGTTCGACGTTCCGGACCGGTCCGCGTTCCGGTTTGTGGGCCGGGTGTGGATAGTCCTGACCGCGGTGATGATACTGGCCGGTCTCGGGCCTCTGTTCCGGAGATATCATACCTATGCAGGAGTGGACGCGCGGGTGGTGCGCAACGTCGAGCGAGCCGGACTCAGCAACGCGCTTGTATTCTGTCAGCATCTCGGCAACGGGTTCAGCGCGAACAGCCTGGCACTGGACGGTGATGTCGTGTACGCGAAGGACTTCGGGGTATTGAACCCGGCGCTGACAATCGCCTACCCGGGGCGCAGTTGCTTCTACGCGAATAAGGACACGCTACGTCCGCTTGAAGCCGTACAGTACCGGGGTTCCCGGCTGGAGCGGGCATTGCTGGAGATGGGCGAGTTCCTCGATGATTCACTGACCGCTTCGTACCGAACCGTAATCTGGCCGTTCGAGGACATCCCGACCGGCGTGGCCCGGCTGGATGCAGGCACGGGGAGTTCCGGCCCGGAGGTGACCGATTTCCGGGTGGTGTCACGCAGCATCTTCACCGCTTCACGCGAGTTGCGCGAGCACCTGCCCGCGCTTGCGTGCTGGATAGTGGGGGACGACCGCGAGCACCTGCGGATTTTCTCGTTCATGAACGACCTGCAGAACTTCATTGCCGCTGAGTTCAAGTTCACGCTGTTGATGGTGACGTCGGACGGCACCGCCGTGGTGTACGATATCAGCGAGGCCAGCGGCGAAGAGATGATGGTGCCGGACCAACCGACCGCCGTGCCGCTCCGCTAGAGGCGCACGAACTCCCAGGACAGGTTGCCGCGCACGCAGGTCAGCAGCAGGTATCCCGGTACCCCGTAGTCCAGCCCGCCCGACGCCATGCTCCCGGCGATGAAGTGGTGAACGTCGCCGGCTACGGTGTGACGCCAGCCGTGAATGTGTCCGGACACGAACGCGTACGCGCCATGTTCCCGGAGCAGATACTGGAGTTTGTAGCGCTCGGCGGCGCCGGCCATGCGGTACAGGTTGGGCGTGATGCCGTCGTAGCAGGGGAAGTGCGTGCCGACTACTTTCGCGTGCGGGCCGGGTCCGCCGAGTTCCGCCTCGAGCCAGTCGAACTGGGTCGGGCCGATGGTACCGGATGCGGTGTCGAGCAAGATGAGCTTGAGTACATCACCGATTGTGATGGCGTAGCAACTCGGTCCGAAGTTGTCGGTGAACAACTGCCAGCCGTCGGCCTGGTACAGGTCGTGGTTGCCGGCTGTCGCGTTGTAGGGGATACCGATACTGTCGAGCGCGGCCTTGATCAGTTCGACTTCGGCCGCGGTCGCGTCGTGGGTCAGGTCGCCGAGCACGCAGAAGAAGTCGATATCGCGGGCCGCGACGTCTTCGCGGAACCGGTCGAGCCGGTGCACGCCGTCCGATTTCACCTGCGGGTCGCCGAACAGCGCGAAACGGAACGAGTCCGGGTTCACCGAGGGTGGAACCGGTGTTCCGAAGTCGCCGGCCAGGCTCGCGCGGACCCGGTCTTCGACCGAGGGGTGCACAAACGACTGGCTCAAGTCCCAGTCGCAGGCTAGGCCCAGAGCCAGGGCCAGCGCAAGCACGAGGTCGGGCTTCAACCTAGAACGCACGTCTGATTCCCAGCTCCACGTTGAAGCCGCCCGGTTCGAAGAGCAGGGCGGACAGGCCTTTGATTGCGGTCCCGCAATGCAGACTCGCGTTCCAGTCGCGAGCAAGACGCGCATCCGCGTCGAGCCGCAGCCGGATGAGATGCGGCGTGTACAGGCGCAGTCGGGCGCGGTTACCGGTGCCGGTTGAAACCCGGAGTCCGGCCAGGTCGATGAACCGCCAGTCGATGCCATAGACCAGGTTGTGTTCGGTCATCGGGCTTGACCAGCAGAACGGCGAGGTGAAGCGACCGGGGTCGAATACCGGCACGCGCCGGGCGATTCCGGCTTCCAGCCGGAGCCGGGGCAGGGGAATGGCGTGAACCGCGGCGAAGGCGACGTTCTCGCCGACACGCCAGTTGTTCCATTGAGCGTGGTAGACTCCGGCGAGCAACCCGAGTCGCAGGAACCGGCTGAGCTTGAAGTCCGCGTTGAATCCATACCGGGCGAGGCCGTTGTGTTCGAACAGGCTAGCGCGGATACCCCCACCGACCGTGATGCGAGGGTGAACCGGATGCGCGGCCGCGAGCGTGAACATCAGTTTCGATTCCACGCCCGGTTCGTGGCACCAGCCGGCGG
>CBDUZK010000225.1:0-3581 GCA_965371675.1 uncultured bacterium
CGCCTGCAGCCGCAGAAGCGGTTCGCATGGCAGGTGAAGGTGTATCTTGACGGGGAACACAAGCCGGAGTTGTCGAGCGAGGTGAGCGAGTTCGTGCTGTCCCCGAAGAAGCCGTTCGGCCCGATGCTGATGGGCCCGCTGCTGGTGACACGCAAAGTCAGCCGGTACGGCAACTGCTTCCTGGTCCGGGTGACACTCCGGAACGTGAGCTCCGAGTTCATCACCAATATCGTGGTGACCGACAGCAACAAGTACTTTCAGTGCCTCGACGACGCCCGGAGGAGAAGAGTGCCGCAGCCCGGAGGGGAGCAGCACCCCGACTGGGTGACCGTGCCCGAGGACGCCGACTGCAGCATCAGGTCCGCAGGCGGGGGGTTCTGGAGCACGGTCGAGACGGACTTCGGCAACTGGGTCCTGCCGTCGGGTCTGAGTTTCTCGATGAGCTACACGGTTCTGCCCTTGTTGACCTTCTCTTTCGGCGGCACGGGGCATACCGTCGGGACCGGGCTGAAGCTGACCTTCGAGAAGGGCGGGAGCCAGCATGCGCGCAGCTATCCCTTCCTCGCGAAGACGCCGGTGCCGGGCCTGGCGGACGCGTGGAAGGCAGCCGACTACATGATAGTCACATGTCCCTCCCGGGTGCAGGGGTCGACGGGCCAGGTCGATGACCTGCTGGTCAAGACTGCGGAACTCGCGAAGGCCCGGGCCGGCGCGCTGATGTACCTGACCGGGTCGCCAACCACCGCGGCCATCGTCCGCAATATCACTACCGCGTTCGGCACCCTGCTGAAGGACAACTGGCAGAACGGCTACCTGCTCATTCTCGGCGAACCCGACGTGATTCCTGCCTGGTCGAAGCCTGCTCCGGCACCCGGTGTCCCGGCAATCGATTTCTCCGACTACGACTACGCGGACCCGAACGACGACCTGATGCCCGAGCTGAAGGTGGGTCGGATGTTGGGACGCAATGCGGTCGAGTTGCAGTCGGCGATGCAGAACGCCCTGGACTACCGGAAGGAAGGAATCGGCTGGTACGGCGCCCAGCCGACCGCGATATTCGTCAGCGGACCCGAGCCCGGGAAATGGCTCTTCGTGAAGGACATGGCGACCGGGCGGGACACGATGGCACATCTCTGGGGTAATAACACGGTGGAGCTCCACACGGATTTCATCACGACCAGGCGTCGGATTGCAAAGCACGCCCTGTACGCGCTCGGGACAAGCGGTGGGGTCGGGTCCGGCTCTCCGGAGGACACGCTCGGCAATTATGCGCTGAACCTGCTGTCGGCCTGGCTGCTGGACCTGAAAATAGTGTCCGGGGGCATTACGAAGCTGGACTATCACTACCCGCCGCAGCCCGGTGATACGCAGTTCCGTGACGCCAACGGAGTCTGGCGGCGCCTGCCCGCGGGTTTCGGCAGTTCGGGTGTGAGCAAGGCGACGCAGCTGGCCGAGCAAACGATGCTCGACGCCCGCGATGGCCACTACTACGCTGCGTACCAGTACTATTCGCCCGAGGATTCCGACGCACCGCCGGCCGCGATCTTCCAGTCCTTCGACTGGGGCACGGTTGCGAAGGACATCATCGTGTGGGTCGGTCACAGCTGGTCGAACGTCTGGGGTGATCTCTTCGCGGGATGGGAGGTGCAGAACCTGCACATAGGTACGAGGCCGGTGGTAATCGCGTTCGGGTGCCACTGTGGCGACTACGACAATTCCAACGCCGTTGCGCGGGAGTTCCTCGTCCGGTTCGCCTCGGTCTACGTCGGCGCGACCGAATCCATGTATCCCTTCGGCGACCATATGCTGGCGACCGAGTGGTGGCACGCCTGGAGTCCGGGCATGTCAATCGGCGATGGGTTGAAACGACTGAAAGTCTGGAACATGCAGGCCGCACCAGGGCAGACCAGCAAGTGGCTGAAGGTCCCGTGGATGACGTACTTCGTTCAGACAATGAACCTCTATGGTGACCCGAAGGTCGGGGGTGCCCAGTGATCCGGCGTCTGTCCCTGCTGGTCGCGGTCGCGCTGGTCACCGGTACGGCGCTTGCCGCACTACCCGCAGCCCGGACCGAGCTCAAGGTCGAGGTACCGGACTACGAAGTGAAGCAGCAGGGCGACCTGACCGAGGTTACGATTCCCGGCGGCGGGGTGCTGTACATCGAGGAGGGGCGTCCCAAGGTCCCGTACGTCACTTCCTGGTTCGGGTACCCGAAACGCTGTCGCATCCAGGATGTTCTGCTCACCGGCAAGACGGGAGCGAAGGTCGATTCGGGTCTGCGGCTGCCGGCCGTCGTCTTCCGCTCATACAACGACCCGGTTACACACGTGCAGCTTACTCCAGGAGAGTATCCGCGTGAAGACTTCTCCTGGCGGGTGATGGAGAATACCGGCGACAGCATCACGCTGGCAATCACGGTCTACCCGTTCCACTACGACCCGGCCACGAGCATTGGGACCTTTCACAAGCAATACGACTTCGATGTCCGTTACGTCCTGGGCGACGTCGGCATCCAGTCCGTTTCGCATGTGAGCCCGGTGTGCGACCCGGGTGATACGCTTCGGACGGTGGTGCGGCTGGCGAACGCGGCTGAGGCGCAGGGAGTGACGATGAAGCCGACGGTCCTGAGCGCGGTCCCGGGTGAACTGGTTGCCGAACTGGCCGATGTGAAACTGGCGCGGGTCGGTTCGGCCGATTCGGTCGTCGTCGAATGGCCGACCGCGGGCCGGGCCGCCGGTCAGTACGTGATGGAACTCGTTGTCGAAGACCCGGCCGGGAACGAACTGGACCGGAGAAGGGCTTCCTTCCGCATCGGCAACCCGCAGGGGGAAATCACCGTTTTTGAGGTCGAGCCGCAGTGCTTCGATATCGGGGACGACATTGAGTTGACGCTTGGTTTCCGCAATACCGGCAGCATCGTCCTGAACGGTAGTTGCGTGTTCAGGGTCATGAAGGCCGGCGAGGTGGTCGATGAACTCAGGCAGGAGATGACGGATGTCGCACCGGGCGCCTCGAAGACGTTCCGGCAATCATGGAACACCGCGGACGCGGTGAAGGCGGCAGTCTACGACGCGGTTGGCTTCGTCAAGTACGAAGGCGCGGCTTCCGGGTTCAGGAGCGTGATGTTCAGCACGAACCGGATGCCGGTCGCGGGCTTCACGTACACACCCGAGGCCCCGGCGGTCGGCGAGGAAGTCGAGTTCCGCGCGGGCGGGTCCTCGGACCCGGACGGCCGGATTGTCACGTACGGCTGGCGGTTCGACGACGGCGGTGAGGCGGCGGACAGCGTGGTGACCCACGCCTACTACCGGCCGGGCGAATACGGCGTGTGGCTTACGGTTATCGACAATGAGGGCGGCATCGGAACCGTGGTGCAGACGGTGTCCGTTCCGGAATGACCGTGCGAGCGGCGAGGAGAATCAGCTGTCTCATCCCGCCAGGGCCGAGGGTAATCCTTGACAACGCGGGTGCGTTGCGATAGAACGATGTGGCTGGAATAGCAGTTGCAGAGATACCGGCGAGCATATGCATGCAGTGCCGGGGTATGAACAACAGTGCAGCAAAGGAGGAGCCGTGAGACG
>CBDUZK010000226.1:0-3572 GCA_965371675.1 uncultured bacterium
GCGACACCGGTGCTGGTCAGCCAGCGCGAGCCGGTGGATGCCGCATACCATTTCCCTTCCCCAAACCGGCAGTTCGAGGCCGAGGTCGAGTACTCGGAGGGCAATACCGAGTTCGTGCCGTTCAGCAGCATCACGGTGAAGAACGCGGACGGCGAAGTTGCCTACACGCTTGTGAACACGACCCATACGCTGGTGGACGTTGCGGACAACGGCGCGATGGTCGGTATCGATTTCGACGGGCCGATGTCGGGCGCGGCGAAGCTGCATTTCTACTCGCGTGAAGGCGAGGCACTCGGCACGGCCGAGGTCGGGTTTCTGAACGAGCGGGTGTTTTCGGGCGACGGGCAGCGGTACTGCGTGAACGACGGCAGCCGCGGCGTGCGGATGTTCGTCCTGGACGGGCACGAGCTGCACAACTTTGGGGTCGGCGAGGGGTTTGCCCTGTCCCATGACGGGAAGCAAGTGGCGGTGGCCCGGGACCAGTTCATCAAGGTGTACGATGAGGGCGAGGAGACCCGTATGATCCCGGTCGTGCTTCCGTTCATCCGGATGATGCGGTTCGGGGGCAAGGTGTTCGGCTTCGTGGACCGGCGCCAGGCCGAGGCGTACCGGGGCAACGAGCGGCTGTTCACCTGGAACGCGCCCGAGGGGTATCGGCTGGTTTCCATCGACATCGAGGAGGGTATCGTCGTGGTCGGGGCGGACGACCATGCGTCCGGGCACAAGCAGGGCGCGGTGTTCATGCTGGACCTGGAGGGCAACGAGGTCGGGCGTCTGAACCTGAACTACGAGAAGTGGAATTCGTTCTCGCCCGGGGTGCGGTTCACCGGTGAGCGGGGGTTCGAGGTGACAACGCCCGAAGGGGTATCCGTCTACCGGTGGGAGGAGGAGTAATGCGCTGCCTGGCATTCGTTGCAGCCATTGCGTCGGTGGCTTTCGGCTTTGTGCCGTGGCCGCAGTTGCCGACCAACAGCGCGCACCCGATAGGAAACGCGTGGGGCAACTTCCAGAACTACGGGTCGAGCCCCTACCTGCATAACGGGCAGGATATCCTGACCGGGTCACTGGTTCCGTGCGTGGTGGTGAAGGCCGGGTATGTGAAGAGGGTCTGGATTACGGGCAACCCGATGTACAACGGCGTGACGGTCGGGGATTCGGCCGGCGCGTCGATGTGCAACGCGTACATGTACTACCACCTGGACAACACGACCATCAGGGTGAGCGCCGGAGACACGGTGCAGGTCGGGGACACACTGGGCCTGATTTCGAACTGGACCGTGGCCAACTTCCACCACAACCATTTTTCGATGAACCGGGGCTCGGGCACGATCTGGTCCACCTACGGCGTGTTCTACCGCAACCCGCTGCTCGAGATGCGACCCCAGGGCGATACGAGCGTGCCGTACTTCATGGACGCGGTGACCGGGCAGCGGTTCGCAATCTGCACGAACAACACCAGTACCTACCTCGGCAAGGACAGCGTGTACGGCAGCGTGGACCTGATATGCCGGGTCGTCGACCACATCCTGCACACGACCTGGCGGGTCATCATCTACAAGATGATGTACACCATCGAGGACACGCTCGGCAACCCGGTCGTCCCGCTGACCCGGTCGTTCGAGTTCTGCGATTCCATCAACGGCTATGCCCGGACCCAGGCCGATGTGGTGTTCAAGCAGGACGGGACCTGTAACACCTACTGCAACTACGATTCGCTGAACCGGCGCTACTTCTACATCTTCACGAACACGGACGGCGATTCGATCATCCTGCCGGGCGATGCCGCCTACGCGTGGAACACGACCCAGGTTGCCGACGGGTACTACTGGATAAAGGTGATTGCGTCGGACGAGTACGGCAACACGGTGCGTGACTCGATGCGGGTCAAGGTCGTCAATAACCCGGGCCAGCACCATGACGTGGGCGTGACCACAATCACGTCGCCGCCGGCGATGATGGACTCGGGCGCGACCGTGGTGCCGGCATGCAGCGTGTACAACTACGGGAACAACACCGAAGGCTACATCGTCAGGATGCGGATTGGCGCGGTGTACGACACGACGATGGGAGTGGTCGGGCATACGCCCGGCACGGCGGTGTACGTGCCGTTCCCATCCTGGACCGCGAACGTGGCACCGGGCCAGTACACGGTGGCGTGTTCGACCCGGCTCGCGGGCGAAACCTACCCGGCGAATGACTCGGCGCTGTCGAGCGTGACCGTGCAGCGGACGGTGCACGATGTGGGTGCGGACGCGATACTGGCGCCGGTTGGGCGTCCGGATTCGGGAACCGTGGTCGTGCCGCAGGCTGTGGTCACCAACTACGGCACGTTCCCGGAGGTCTTCGTGGTGCAGTTCTCCATTGACGGCGGGTACACTGACGCGGTGGTCGAGACCCTGGCGGTGGGGCAGACCGACACGGTGTCGTTCCAGGGCTGGGTCGCGCAACCGGTCGGGTTCCTGGCCGTCCGGTGCTCGACCGCGCTGGCAGGCGACGCGGACCCGAGCAACAACCTGGTCGAGGATACGGTCGAGGTGTTGCCCCAGGTCGGGATTTCCGAGCAGGACATGCCGTTGGTGCTGCAACTGGCGTCGGTGCGGCCGAACCCGGCATCAGGCCGGGCCACGGTGCGTTTCGGGGTGCCGGTCGCGTCCGGGGTCAGGCTCGAGCTGTTCGATGCGACGGGCCGAAGGGTGGCCGAACTGGTGCGCGGGCAGGTTGCCGCAGGCTGGCACACGATCCGGATGGACGTGAGCAGGCTCGCGGGCGGCGTGTGCTGGCTCAGGCTCGACGACGGTGACGCGATACTGACTCGCAAGGTGCAGATACAGCACTGAGCGGCTGATACGGTCAAGGGCCGCGGCCGGCAGAGCCCCTCCGTGCTTGACAATCCGGCTCAGCGCTGTAGAACGTGGAGGCGGGATTGCCGTGACAATCCGATTGACCACTCGGGGCGCATGTCGGGAGATCGCAGCAGGTTCGGTTGAGATGAGAGCCGGTGCGGCAAAGGAGGCGGCGTGAGAAAGTGCGGTTTGTACTTCCTGATTGTGGCGATCCTGGTTCCAACGGCCGGGTTGAGCGCAGGCCCGGTGACGGTCCGGCTGCACATGCCGCCGCCCGGCCAGTTGAACCTGGAGCAACTCTGGTGGGTGGACCTGAACAATACCACGAGAGATACATTCCACGATGTCTGGCTGCACGGCGAGGTGCGGGAGGCGAGACGCGGACTGGTCTACCGGGCCAACACGGTCAAGTTCGACCTGCCCCCGGGCAGGTTAGTGGTCAGGTACCGGGACATCCGGGTGAAGGACCAGTGGCATGCGCGGGGGTACGTGGCGTTCGTTCTCCGGGCGGGGAGGATTCCGGCCGGGGTCTACACTTACTCCGTAACCCTGGAACCGGACCTGGGCGGTGACACCGGCTACGTCACTGTGCAGAACCCGACACCGCCGAGGCTGGTGACGCCGAGGGATGGCGACACGCTCACGATGGGGCGGCCCAACATGACGTGGACCCGCGTGGGCAATTACACGGGCCGGGTCAGCTACGAACTGGTCGTTGTCGAACTGCGG
>CBDUZK010000227.1:0-3561 GCA_965371675.1 uncultured bacterium
CGCCATCGGGATGTCGACCTCTTTCTCACGTCGCTTCGCGATGTGCTTCACGCTAGCCTCCCCCGATATCTTCCACCGGTACGAGACTGATGCGGGTGGCCTTGGCCAGCTTCAACTGGTCGAATACCTCGATCATGACCCGGTATGGAGCCCGGCGACTCACTTTCAGCGCAATCGTGAGTTTCGGGTTGTCGGCCAGTTGCCGGACTACCTGCTCACGCACTTCGAGGATTTCGACCGGGGTTGTGCTCTCCTTGCCGACCAGCACCTGCCCGCCACCGCTTACCCGAATCTCGAGGATGTTCTCGCTCTTCACCTTCACTTCTTCGCCCGCCTCCGGGAGCAGAATCTTCAGACCCTTCTCGCGGCTGAAGACGCTGGTCGTCATGAAGAAGATGATAATCAGGAAAGCGATGTCGCCCATAGAAGCGGTCGGGATGCCCGTCTTGCTGGGAATCCGTGGTTCGCCTCGAGCTTTCAGAGCCATGTCCGTTTCCTACGCCGCCCCGCGACGCTGCTTTTCGGATACGTACTCCAGCAGCTCGGTCGACGCGGACTCCATGTCCCGCAGGTAACCATTCACCTTGCCGGCCAGGAGGATATGGACAATTGAAAGCGGCGCGGCGAGAATCAGACCCGCCTGGGTTGTGATCAACGCTTCGGAGATACCGGTGGCGACCACTGTCGCATCCACTTCCCCGGCCGCAGCCACTGCGGCAAACGCGCCGATCATCCCGGTAACCGTGCCCAGGAAACCGAAGAACGGGGCAACCGTCACCAGTCCGGCCAGCAGAGCCATGCCCCGGTCCAGGAACGCCAGCTCATTGGCGCCGGCCCGGACAAACGCATCTTCCATTATATCGGTCCCGCGGTCAGCCTTCTCCAGCCCGGCCTTCAGTACTTTCGCCACCGGACTCGGGGTCCGGTCGCACAGCTCGATGCCGGCCTGGATACCTTCGCTATCGATCGTATCAAGCAGCTTCGGGGTGAACTTCTTCACGTTCACCCGCATCTTGTAGAAGATGGTGTACAGTCGCTCGATGATGATCGCGAGACCAAGCACCGCGCAGGCAAGCAGCAGCCACATGGTAAAGCCGCCTTTACCGAACCACTCAATCATCTAATCCTCCTTGAGGTTAGCATGGTTTCACAGTCGGTAGAATCTAGCCACAGCGCCCCGATTGTCAAGCCGGGAACCTCCCGGGTGTGAGCAATCAGAGACGCGCGACCACCGGCCTCACGGACGTATCGATGCACGACTGTCATCTTCGTTCTCCATTCACAATAGACATACGCCCCCACCGCCCGGTCTATTCCCCGGTCCCCATTCCGCAATTTGATACCTGCAATTTGACTTGCGTCCGACGCGTCCCCGGTTTCGTTCCTCCCTCCTCACTCCTCTATCTTCAATCCTCCGCCCTCATCTGTGTTTATCTGTGGTTGTCAGTCCGGCCCACGGACCCGACGTCAGTATTCGGCCCGGCGGAACACGGCGAGCTCGACCGAGGTCCAGGAGAACCGGGCGTCCGGGTCTCCCGGCTTGTCGATGCACACGCTGAACGACGTCCTCTGCCCCAGCATCCGGCGCGCCCGCCCGCTGAACACGAAGTAGGTTGTCGGGTGAGCCTGGCTCGACCGGTTCGCCTGCGTCGGTCGGCGACGGAAAGTCCCGACCAGTTTCCCGCTGTGCGCGTCCGCCGGTTCGGAACGGTCAAGGTCAGCGTAGAGCCGGATTGCCAGCGGCGTGCCGTCACCGGTCAGCACCCGGGCGTCGTAGAAACGCAGGACCACCTGCTCGATGGCGTCCGGTCGCGCATCATAGCCTTCGACCCGCCGGCCCGCGAGCCGGGCAAGCGGGGCTTGAGACGTGAGCGTCGTCTGCCCGGACCCGGTGTAATCGGTGACATGGATACTCAGGCTCTGTTCCCCGGCCAGGTCCTGCTGCGCGAGCCGTGCCGCCTCCGGCGGCGAGAGGTCCGGGTCACCAAGCAACACCATCAACTTGGTCAGCGCCGCCTCGGGCGTGATATCGACCCCGCTGACGACACCGAAGTCCATCAGCCTGGCGCTGGTCTCATACATGCCGAGTTCGACCCGCCCGCCGCCGCACTGCGTCACCGCAGTCATCACCACGCCCCGCTCGGTCGCGGTCCGGATTGCATTCAGCACCCTTTCGCTGGTCGGCACGTTCCCCGCGCCGTAAGTCATCAGGACCACGCCGCGCAGGTTCGGGTCTCCGAGCACGGAGTCAAGCACCACGCCGTCCTGGATCCCGGGAAAGAAACTGAGCGGCACGACGTTCGGCTCAAGCGTTGACCTGACCCTGAGCTTCCGGTCGCCGGGTTCCGACAGCAGCAGCAACGGGTCAATCGAAATCCGCTCACCGACGACCGCGAGCGGCGGGTAGTTCGGCGACTCGTAGGCGTCGTACCCGGTGGCATTCACCTTGCGCGCCCGGTTGCCGCGCAGGAGCTTCCGATTGAAGAAGATGCACACCTCGGGAATCACCGGCAGCCCGGAATAGCCCGGGTTGGCAATCATCAGCGCGGTCAGCATATTCTGGAGCGCGTCATTCCGCGCGTTGAACAGGTGCGACCGCTGGGCCCCGGTCAGCACAACCGGCCGGCCCAGGTTCTCCAGCATGAAACTCAGCGCCGACGCGGTATACGCCATCGTGTCGGTCCCGTGCAGCAACACGAAACCCTCATACCGGTCATGGGACTCCTCGATGACGCGAGCGATTTCCAGCCACTGGGCCGGCCGGATGTCGCACGAATCCAGGGGCTCGGTCCAGTAGGCGTCCACGTTGAACCCGATATAGGCCGGGTTCGGGCCGCCGTTCGGCAGCAGGCGGTTCAGGGCCGACGTCCGACTCCGAAAGCTTCTCCAGCTCACCGCGGAACGCGGGCTGTCCGGGTCATCCGGGTCCCGGGGCATGCTGCCGATAGTACCGCCCGTATATATGAGCAGAACCCCTTCGCCGCGGTTATTCTCATCGTACCCTCCGCGACCGGGGTCAGGCTGTTCGTTCATGTCTTTCATATCGTGGCCGTATGATATGCGCGACGTCCCCGGGCGTCAATCGCCACCTCACCCCGGCTCCCCTGCGCAACCCTCCACCCCACGACTGCGTCCTATAGTATTGAACACGCTGACGGGTTCTGCAGCACAGGATAACAGGACCCCTGATGCTGCTTACTCCTCGAAAGGCGGCGGCCCCGGCTGCCGCCTTTCGTCTTCTATCCCCACGCCTCTATCTTCATTCCTCTCCGCCCGTGTTTGTCCGTGGCTGTCCCAATTCCGAATGCCGAATGGGGAATACCGAATTGCCGACGTCGGATTCGGAACTCGACACTCGACACTCTCTTGGCGGGCTTGGCGGCATTTCTCCCGGACTCAGTCTCCTTTCGGGCCATATTCTCCGGCCCGTTTGCCAATCAGCTCTCATAAATAACAACCCGATAATCGCAAAACTGACAATATTGTCTCGAAAATGGGGCGAAATGCCCCAAAAGTGACGGTAGAAAGTGCCCCCCGGGGCGGCCCCCCCGTCGCCCCCCG
>CBDUZK010000228.1:0-3547 GCA_965371675.1 uncultured bacterium
AGAGTGTTACCTATGTCCTGATAATAACCTGTTACCAATCTACTGAGATCGGACCAAGACGCACTCTGTCTTCCCGGCTCACATGAGCGTACCCCGCTGACGGACTTGCGTCCAGCCGCGGTTGCGCTACGCTAGTTGTTAATGTGCGACTACCACGTTCATCCTGACTACTCGCCGGATGCGAGGGGAAGCATCCGGGAGTATTGTCTGCGGGCGTGGGAGGTCGGTGTTGCGGAGTTGTGTTTCACTACCCACTACGAGTTGGACCCGGAGCGGGCGGAGTTGGAAAGCGTTATGGTACGGGGGGAACGGCGGCCGGTGAGCAGTGACTGGGCTTCGGTCTACTTCGCCGACATCGAGGAGGCACGCGGGGAGTTCGAAGACCTGATAATCCGGGCCGGGGTGGAGCTGGGGTACGAGATGGGAATAGAAGGCCTGGCTAGTGATTTCCTGGGCCGGCATGAGTTTGACTTCGTGCTCGGGGCGGTGCACTGCCTGGAACATGTGGCAATCTCCGGTTCGCGTGAGGTGGCGCGGATGAGGGAGTTGCTGGTGCCGAAGGGCGCGGCATACGTGGCGAACCGGTATTTCGACTACCTGCACGCGGCGGCCGGGAGCGGGTTGTTCGATTGCCTCGCGCATCTTGATATCTACCGGAAGTACGCGCTGCCGGTGTGGCGCGGCACGCCGGGCGAGGCGGAGTTCGTGGCCGTGATTGAGGAGCGGCTCGACCCGGTGTTGGAGCACGTCGTGGCGTGCGGGGTCGGCATCGAAGTGAACAGCTCGGCCCTGCGTCGGGGCGACGCGGAGCCGTACCCGTGCGCGACGACTCTGCGCCGGGCGTGGGCGGCCGGGGTTCGGACGTTCACCACCGGTTCGGATGCTCATCGGCCCGAGGACCTGGGCGTGGGATTGGACCGTGCGGTCGAATTGCTGGCCGGCCTGGGCGTGAAGCCGGCGCGGTTCGAGCGGCGACACCGGGTTGCCTGATTTGGGCGGTTTGGTTGACTTGACAGGGTGAGTCAATAGACTTGCGCCATGCGTGTCGGAATCCCGCGCGGACTACTCTACTACCGGTACGGCAGGTTCTGGGAACGGTTCCTGACCGGGCTCGGGGCCGAGGTGGTGGTCAGTCGCAAGACCGATAAGGCGTTGCTGCAGCAGGGTTTGAAGTATGTATCGAGCGAAGTGTGTCTGCCGATAAAGATAGTGGCCGGGCACATCGCCGAGCTGCGGGACCGGGTCGACGCGGTGTTCTTTCCCCGGCTGGTCTGGCTTGAGGACCAGATGTACGCTTGTCCGAAGATGATTGGAATCGTGGATATCGCCCGCATGATGCTGGAGCCGGACGTCAAACTGATTGCCCCGACAATCAAGCGCAATGTCCTGTTGCCGCATTTCCGGGCCGGGCTGGAAATCACGCGGGACCCGGTGCGGGTGATGAGGGCGCTCGCGGACGCGAGGCAGGAACTCCGGCACGACCCGGCCGCGCTTGAGTTCAAGCCGGGTGAGAAGCGGGTCGGGCTGATCGGTCACTTCTACAACATCAAGGACGACTACATCGGCCAGCCGGTTCGGGCCGCGTTCAACCGGCACGGATACCGGCTGTGCGTGAAGGATGACCTGCCCGAGGCGCTGCTGCGCAGTCGGAAGGGATTCAGCCGTAACATCCGCTGGGTGTATGAGCGTGAACTGTACAATGCGTTCCGCTTCTACGTGGACAAGGTGGACGGTATCTGCGTCATCGTCTCGATGGGCTGCGGGCCGGATTCACTGGTGGCCGAGTTCATGCGGGAGGAGGCGCGGCAGCGGAAGGTGCCGTTCCTGCAATTGATATTCGACGAGCACACCGGCACGGCCGGGCTGGAGACGCGGATCGAGGCGTTCGTCGAGCTGGCCGAGCGGAGCCGGGCCCGGCGTCCGGCAGCGTAGTTTCCAACCCGGAACATGAAGGCGACGTTTCCGCTCTTCGGGTACGACACCCAGGTGTTCAGGACGTTCGTCGAGGACCTGCAGGCCGAGGTGGTGCTGCCGCCCCGGACTTCGAAGAGGACTATCGAGCTGGGAGTGAAACACTCGCCCGAGTTGATCTGCATGCCGTTCAAGATCACACTCGGCAACTTCATCGAGGCGCTGGAGTGCGGCGCGGACACGATTCTCATGGCCGCGGGCGCCCGCAAGTGCCGGTTCGGCTACTATCACTACCTGCATGAGGCGGCGCTGCGTCGGACCGGGTATGATTACCGGCTGGTCCCGGTGAGCCAGTATTCACCCTACGTGTTCCTGTTCCGGTTGATTCCGTCGGTGTTCGGCGTGTCGCCGACCCGGGTCATCCGCGCGGTCTGCGTCATGATCAGCAAGAGCCGGTTGACCGATGAGTTCCGTCACCTGTTGAATCGGAAACGGGCGGTCGAGTTCGACGAGGCGGAGCGGCTGGTCCGGCCCGCGCTCGATGCGATTGACCGGGCACGGTCGATGACCGACATCCAGCAGGCGCGGCGGCAGTTGAAGTCGATGTTCGCGGTCAACGGGAAACGCCCGGATATCCGGATGGGGCTTGTCGGCGAGTTCTACTACATGATCGAGCAGTACTCAAACCAGGAAATCGAGAAGGAGCTGGGCCGGCTCGGTGTCGAGGTCCTGTTCGAGCGCAGCCTGTATCGTCACCTGCTGCACCTGCTCCATGTCGACCGGAGTTACTACCGGTCGCACCGGCTGGCGCACCGCTACCTGCGGGAGTGCCCGGGTGGAGAGGCGATGCGCACGGTCGGCGAGGCGATCCGTTTCACCGACCGCGGGGAGGTGGACGGGATTGTTCACATCTTCCCGTTTACCTGCATGCCCGAGAACATCGCGCTCGAAGCGTTGCAGCAGCTTTCGGCGGATACCGGCATACCGGTGTTGTCGCTGTCGTTCGACGAGCATACGTCACGTACCGGGTTGCTGACGCGGCTCGAGGCGTTCGTTGACCTGGTGAGAAGGAGGAAGCGTGCGACCGGGATTCGTCGGAATTGACGTAGGGTCGATATCGACCAAGGGCGTCGTGATCGACGAGGCGGGCGAGGTCCTGACCGACTGCTACCTGCGGACCCAGGGCAACCCGATTACGGCGATCCGCAACCTGCTGCGGAAACTGGGTACCGCGCTCGACCCGGACGTCGAAATCCGTGGAGCGGGCACGACCGGCTCGGCCCGGCGGCTTGCCGGGGTCATCATCCGGGCCGACATCGTGAAGAACGAGATTATCGCCCACGCGGTCGCGGTCGGCAGGTTTCATCCCGAGGCGCAGACCGTGATCGAGATCGGGGGCCAGGATTCGAAGATCATCATCCTGCGTGACGGGATCCCGATTGACTTCGCGATGAACAACGTCTGCGCGGCCGGGACCGGCAGCTTCCTCGACCACCAGGCGACCCGGCTCGACGTTCCGATTGAGGAGTTCGGCGGGCTGGCGCTGCAGTCGCGGAACCGGGTCAACATCGCGGGCCGGTGCACGGTGTTCGCCGAGAGTGACATGAGTCATAAGGCCCAGCTTGGTGTCGCGCGG
>CBDUZK010000229.1:0-3535 GCA_965371675.1 uncultured bacterium
TCCAACGCACGGGTACAAGTACATCCTCAAACTGGAAAAGGGCACGGTCCCCAATCCCACGCTGCGCACAATCATCAGCTACCTTGAAGCCTGCGGCGCGGGGTGGACCGAAGTCATGGATGCAATGCCCGGTTCCGCCGCCGGTCCTGCGCCGGCCGAATCGAAGTCGCAACCCCCGGCGAAGCAGTCGAAGAAACCGGGGCGGGCAAAGAAGAAAACCCCTGCACCCGAACCATCACCCCGACGCCGCGACCCGCGTCCACTGCGGGTGCGACTGCGCGCCGAACGGATGGCGGAGCGCAGCCGGCAGACCCGCAACCTGTGGGCAGTCGTGGCCCGGACCGAGGATGCGGTTCAACGCCTGCTCGTCTCCCGACGGGTACTCACCAGCGCGCACCATGACTACCTGGCGCTTGTCCGGACAGTCTGCTCCACGCTCGACGCGTTCGGCACCGCCCGACCCAGGGTGCTCGACGCCAAGCTGGAACTCGCCATCGACGCGGCAGCGGAAAGAAACCTGGACCGGGACATCCTGCTCGAAATCGCAACCATCTGCCGACAAGGCATGAAGGCGGTCGAGGAGTCCGAAACCTGATGCCGGTCGCGCTGGCATGCGCGCTGGCCGTACTCGCAGCCGTTCCGCAGAACACGCCGGCAGGCCTGTATGCCGCCTGCACCATCGAGGCCCGTCTCGACGAACCCCAACGCGCAATCACCGGCACCCAGACCGTCACGATTCACAACGACGGCGACCGTTCCCTGTCATCGCTCTGGTTCCACCTCCACCCGAACGCGTTCGGCTCGCGCGGCACCGACTTCGCCCGCGAACTGGAAGGGATGGCCGACTACACGCTCGCTTGGGCCGAACCGCACGAGCTGGGCGGCATCGACATCACCCGGATGACGGTCAACGGCCTCCCCCCCGACTCGCTGCAGCATGAGACGGAAATGGAAATCCTGCTCCCCACGCCGCTCGCGCCCGGTTCCTTCACCACGGTCGAGTTCGACTTCACCACCCGGATACCGCGCTTCTTCGTGCCCGGCCTCGGCCGACATGACCGGTTCCACGTACTGTCCCACTGGTATCCGCAACTCGCCGCGCGCGGAGGCGATACCTGGTGTATCACCGGGGTTCATCCGGCCGGCTTGGCCCCGGCCCACCCGGCTGACTACGACGTAGTACTCACGGTTCCGGCCGACCTCGCCGTCGCCGCCACCGGTCGCATGCTGGACGATAATGAGGAACTGAAATGGTCGCGCTGGCCCCCGGACTTCGTCTCGCGCCGGCGCACCGGCACCAAGACGCTCCGCTTCGAAGCCCGGGCCGCGACCGGGTTCACCTGGGTCGCAAGCCCGGACCTGGTGCTGCGCCGGGTCGAGGTACAGGACATCACCGTTGACATCTTCACCCGGGCCCGGGACGACTTCGCGTGGACCCCGATGCCCGGACAGGTCCGCTCAATCATTGAACGGTATGTAGATTGGTATGGTCGCCCGGCCCGGGACCGCATCTGCGTCGTGGACGCGAACGGCATCACGCGCACCGATGCCTCGTTCGACGGCGTCTCGCTGATTGCGCAGCGCTCCCTGCCGCTGACGCGCATCCTCGAGCGCGCGCTCGCCCGCCAACTCGCCTGGCACTGGTTCGGACCCGCCGCCGCGCCCGACCCGCCCGGTTCCTCGTGGCTGGTCGTCGGGCCCGCGGTCTTCTCCGAAATCCGCTACCTCGAAGAACGGTACGGCCCCTCGAACCTGCTCGACCTCCCGGCGTACGGCCCGCTCACCGGGTTCGGCGACGCCTGGTACAACCGGCTCAACTACTACCTGGCCCAGTCAAACCACGTGCTTGGGTCCCTGGCCGAGCCGTCCTTCGACTACACCAGCAGTCCGTTCAGCTACTCGGACGCGCGGTTCGCCCAGGCCGGCAGCTTCATCCGGATGCTCGAACGCCGGCTCGGTTCCGACGCGTTCGACCGCGCGCTCCGCGCCTATCTCCGTCGTCGACGCCCGGCCGACGCGCTTGGTGGCTTCATCGCGGCCTGTTCCGACGCCGCGGGCACCGACCTCGGCTGGTTGTTCGACCGCTGGCTGCCGGCGACCGGGCCGTGCGACTACGCGGTCACCGGCGCGCGCCGGGTCGGCGACGACATCGACATCGGCATCCGCCGGGTCGGCAGCATCACGATGCCGGTCGAAGTCGAACTCGAGTTTGCGGACGGCAGCCGCGAGCGCCGCACCTGGGACCTCCCGGCCCGGGAAGGCGTGCTCCAGTTGAGTGACGCCCGCCGCCTGCGCCGCGTGACCCTCGACCCCGACCACCGGCTCCTCGAACCCGACCGGTGGAACAACCACTGGCCCCGGCGCGTCTCCATCCACCCGATTGTCGCCCTGCCCAGCTTCGACGACTACCAGCTCTTCTACGGCCCGTACCCGTGGTACGACACCTACCACGGATTCCTGCTCGGGGCCTGGGCCCAGGGCCGTCAGTTCATTGACACCGGCCCGCTCCGCGGCCGTCATTCATGGTCAGTCACCGGTGCGTACGCCACCAAGCTCAAGGACTGGCAGGCCGGGGTCTGGTACCAGACCCCGCTCCCGTTCGTCTCGGACCGACTCCGCATCATCTCGGCAGCCCGGTACGCACCCAAGGCGACCAGCGTCGACCTGATCCTGGAACAGGGACTGAGCCCGATCCTGCGCCAGGCCGGCGCGACCGTCCAGCTTGGGTTCCAGTTCCAGGACATGCGTGACATCGTCGGCCGCGACCCGCGGGCATGGGAAACGGCCCGAACGGCGGAAATCGGCCTCCAGCTCCTGCATTCGCACGAGACCAAGCGCCTCAAGGGCAACACCATGGCCCGGCTCGGACTGGGCTCCACCTGGCTCGGCGGCGAGTACGACTACGGCCGGGCCAGCATCGAGCACGTCCAGTCCGTACGGTTCACCCGCACGCGCGGCATCACGGTGCGCAGTTTCGCCGGCGCGATACCCGGCTCCGTGCCGCACCAGGCCGAGTTCTACCTGTCCGGCGGACTCGTAGCCACCGCGGCCGAACCCGTAAGCTGGGGCTACGAAGGCGGCTCGTCCGGCCAGGAAAACTGGCACTACACCGCGGACGTCAACTGTCGCGGCTACGCCGGCGAGTATCACCACGGCCGGTACGCTTACGGACTGAACGTCCTGTTCGCGTTCATCCCCATTGTCCGACCGTTCTTCGACATCGGCAATGTCGGCGACGACCCGACCGACCCCGGGTTCCGAAAGCCCCGGATGGACGCCGGCGTCCGGCTCCAACTCGGCTGGCTCTACGCCGACTTCCCGCTCTGGCGCTACCGTGTCGGCGGCAGCCACGAGTTCTCCCCCAACTGGATGCTCGGCCTCAACTTCGCCGGGCTGGGCGACTTCTAGCCCGGACCGATGGCGAATCCCGAGCTGCCCGACCGCCAACCCCAACCCGCCGACAACCCGCTCGTCCGGTTCTTCACCGGCGGAATCCTCCCTCACACATTTGCCGCCCTCCGCCACCGCAACTACC
>CBDUZK010000230.1:0-3532 GCA_965371675.1 uncultured bacterium
CTCGAACCCGCGGCAACGCTCACCGGCCCGGTCTTCGCCGCGTACGAACACCGCGTGGACCTGCTGATATCCAACCCGCCCTACATCCCGACCGCCCGCATACCCGACCTGGAACCCCGGGTACGTGACCACGAACCGATGCTCGCCCTTGATGGCGGCCCGAACGGGGTTAGTATTCTCGCGATGTTGTTGCAGAGGGGCCCCGCGCTGCTGGGGTCGGGCGGCCTGATGGCGCTCGAAATCGACGCATCCCAGGCCTCGGGATTGCGGCGTTCACTCCCCGGTATCGAGGTCGAGCATGACCTGTCCGGTCGGCCCCGTTTCGCGTTCTACACGGAGGAATCCACGTCATGAGAATCGGTCTGACCGTGAACCGCGACAAGCCCGCAGCCCGCCGGTTCGTATCCGAACTGGTGAGATGGCTCCGCACCGAAGGGCACGAACCCGTGCTTGCGACCAGCACCGCCCGGGATTTCCGACTCAAGGCCGAGTGTTGTCCGGCCCGCGACCTGGTGCGCCGGGTCGACCTCGTGGTCGCGCTCGGCGGCGACGGTACCCTGCTCCGCGCGGCCCGGCTCATCGGCCGGCGCGAAGTCCCGATCATGGGCGTGAACCTGGGCGGCCTCGGTTTCCTGACCGAGTTCTCCACCGGTGAGGCGCGCCGCGGCATCCGGGCTTTCGCCCGCGGCCGACACCGGGAGGAGCCCCGGATGGTACTCGCCTGCAGCTACGGCCGGCGTCGCGGCTTCGTCCTGAACGACTGTGCGGTGAACATGGGGCGCACCAGCCGGGTCATCAAGGTCGTCGCCCGCACCGCCGAGGACTTCATCACCCGCTTCGTCGGGGACGGTGTGGTGGTATCGACCCCGACCGGCTCGACCGCGTACTCGCTGGCAGCGGGTGGCCCGGTGGTATACCCGACCATGGATGCAATCCTGCTGACCCCGCTTTCCCCGCACGCGCTCGCTACGCGCCCGATCATCCTGCCCGCGGACGTGGTACTGGAACTCGAACTGGCACCGGAATCCGAACCGGCGACCCTGAACCTCGACGGCCAGCAGGTCTGGCGACTCACCCCGGGCCGTCCGGTACGGGTCACCCGAGCCGACTTCCACGTGCGTCTGGTCACTCCCCGCAGCAAGACGTATTTCAGCATCCTGCGCGACAAGATGAAGTGGAGCGGCGGCCGCATCTAAGATGCTGTCCGAACTGCGCATCCGCGACTACGCGCTGATTGACGACCTCGCGATTGAGTTCGGCCCGGGCCTGAACATCCTCACCGGCGAGACCGGCACCGGGAAGTCCATCATCATCGGCGCGCTGTCGCTCGTGCTCGGCGGACGTGCGGACCCGAGCGTGGTCCGGACCGGCGCCGACGACACCACGGTCGAGGCCCGGTTCGAAGACGTCGGGAAACCGGCCGACGAATGCGCCCGGGCCGGGGTCGACGTATCCGAGGACGTCCTGATCCTGCGCCGCCGCGCCGGACGCACCGGGCGCAGCAGCGCCTGGGCCAACGAGTCCGCGGTCACCGTGAGCGTGCTGCGCCGCGTCGGCGACCGGCTGGTCGACCTCCACGGCCAGCACCAGCACCAGTTGCTGCTCAACCCGGACCAGCACCTCGAAATCCTCGATGCCTGGGCCGACCTCGGCGCCGAACGCGACCGGTTCGCAGGAGCTTTCGATGACTGCGAGACCCGACGCCGGGAACTGGCCGCGGTCGAGAGCGAACTAAAGGAGCGACAACACCGGCGCGACCTGACCGAATTCCAGCTCAAGGAACTGTCCGGTGCGCACGTCGAACCGGGTGAGATCGACGCGCTGCGCACCGAGCAGGAACAGCTCGCCAGTGCGGAGCAACGCTCGACGCTCGCCCGGGAACTGCGCGAGCTCCTCTCCGACCGGGAGGGTTCAATCAGTGAGTTGCTCGCCGCGACGACCGAACGGCTCGCAACCCTCGGCCGGCTCGACGACCGGCTGAAAGAGAAGCACACAACCGCTGTCTCGGTCCAGGCCCAACTCGACGACCTCTGGCGGGACATCGTATCGTACGGAGAAGACATCCGGTTCTCGCCCGAGCGGCTCGACGAGGTCAATGCGCGGCTGTTCCTGATTGAGAAGCTGGCTAAGAAGTACGTGGTCAAGGCCGACGAACTGCCCGCGCTCGAAGCGCAACTCCGGACCGAACTCGACTCGGTCGAACTGGACGAGGACCGCTGCGTCGGACTGCGCCGGGACATCGAACGCAGGAGCGCGCGCCTGCTGAAGGACGCCGCCGCGTTGTCGGCCCGCCGCCGGCGGGCCGGCGACGAACTGGCCGCGAAGATACTGCCCGAGTTCTCCGCCCTCGGTCTGGAGCACGCCGAACTCGCGGTGCAGGTCACGCACCCGGACCGGCCCGGGGATTCAGACCTGACCCGGCTCGGGTTCGACACGGTCGAGTTCCTGTTCTCCGCCAACCCCGGGGAAGGACTGAAACCGCTGCGCAAAGTCGCGTCCGGCGGGGAGCTGTCCCGGATTATGCTCGCAATCAAGAACATCCTCGCCCGCGCGTCGATTGTCCCGACCATGGTCTTTGACGAGGTGGATTCCGGCATCGGTGGTCGGGTCGCCGAGGCGGTCGGCAAGCGGCTCGCCCGACTGGGCCGGGACCGGCAGGTAATCTGCATCACCCACCTGCCCCAGATTGCCCGGCATGCCGACCAGCACTACCTGATCACGAAATCCGCCCGCCGGGGCCGAACCAGGACCGGGATTCGCCGACTCGACGACAAAGCCCGGGTGCAGGAACTGGCACGGATGAGTGCCGGCGCCGAGGTCACCGAGACCGGCCTCGCCCACGCCCGCGAACTGCTCGGCCGCAGGAAACGTGATGCCTGAACAACCGGACAGCAATGGCATCCACCGGATCCTGACTCTCCCCAATCTCCTGAGCCTGTCCCGCCTCATGCTCCTGCCGATCATCCTGCTCCTGATCGGTCGCGGCCAGGGCATAGTGGCGCTTGTCCTGATGGTCGTGTCGTGGATAACGGACGCGCTCGATGGCTACTTCGCGCGCAAGTTCAACCAGGTCAGCAATCTCGGCCGGGTACTGGACCACCTGGTGGATAAGATCTGGATCGGCACCGTTCTCGTGATGCTGGTGATTGTACGGGACCTGCCGGTTTTCATCGCCGCTGCGGTCCTTGGTCGAGACCTGCTGATCCTGGTGGGCAGCCTGGTGATTATGAAGACCCGCGGCACGTTCGTGTCGTCCGACGTCCTCGGCAAGATGACCGGCACCGCGTTCGCGCTGCTGATTGTGTTCTACACGCTGAGCCTGCCGCGCCTGCAGCCCTACAAACTGTACGTCGACAGCACCGTCACGGTGCTGATCGTCGTGTCGGCCCTGAACTACTTCACAGTTTTCCTGCGGTGGATGAGCGGCTTCCGACTGCCGAGCGAAAAGGACCAAGACCGGTCCGACTGAAAACAGTCTCCGGCCGGCTTACATGAACGCCCGGGGACCGGTACCGACCATCACTATCAACGG
>CBDUZK010000231.1:0-3503 GCA_965371675.1 uncultured bacterium
CGAGTCCGTGCCGGTTGGCGGTCGGCGGAACGGTTGGCTCCACTGCATCGCCGGCCTCCGGTACCTGCGAGAGCAGGGCGAGCACGATAAGCAGGATCATATCAGGATAGCGTGAACCGGAACGTAATCAGGCCCCATTGGTCCTCGGTCTTCACACCAGTGCCGAGGGGTGCGAACTCCCAGCCACGCAGCGCGCCTACCACGACCTGGTCCAGGTCCGGGTAGCCGGAACTGTTTTCCACGGTCGGGGATCCCTTGACTTTACCGTCGGGGGAGACCCACAATCGTACGACGACGGTACCTGATATTCGCCGCTGCAGCGCCCACTTCGGGTAGCGGGGCCGAACTTTCTTCGTGATTGCACGCTGGGAAATCGGCCCGGCCACCATGAAGTTTGAGCCTTTGGCCGGGGCCGCGGTGACCTTGGGTAGATCCTGAGTTGACATTGAAGGCAGCTTCATCGATGGAGCCTTTGCAAGCGCACGGTGTTCTATCTTGAGTTGGGCTTGGGGTGCCCTGACACCCGGATAGCCACGCAGCCCACCCGGGCCGGCGGTTCCATCACGGCTCAGGCCACGCGCAAGTCGGACCTTCGGCTGAGCCAGGATATCCTCAGTGGACTTGCCGGCGCCTTCGCCGCCCAGCCTGATGACGTCCATCCCTTCGCCCCGGTCGAGCTCGAACCCATCGAGTTCGATTGCCGCCTGGCTGGCTTCCCGGTCCAGCGACTTGCTCATGTCGATGGCGGGTATGTCCTCAGCGGCAAGCGCAGACGCATAGGTCGGGGCGTCCTGAAAGTCGGACGGTCGAGCGCAACCGGCCGGTGCGCTGATCTTGGGCATGAGCTTCGCGACCTCCGGGCGATAGGTAATATCCATGAATGACACTTCCTGCAGGTCCTGATAGTCGCCAACCGTCGGGGTGGCGCGTGAGAAGAGGAACAACAGGGCGACGTGTATGATGGCCGACATCACAACTGCCAGGTCGATCACGCGGGATCTCTTGTCGTTAAGCATCAGTCATCCTTGATTCTCTTGGTCGCGCAGGCGATGCGGAGTCCGCCGGCGCGGCGAGCCAGTGCGAGCAAATCCAGCACGTCCGCGTGCAACACATCCTTGTCGGCCCGAATCACAACCAGCAGGTAAGGGTCGCGCACGAGCTCCATTTCCAGTTTGTTCTCCAGCTCAAACAGGTCGTCGTAGGGCACATCGTCGAGCAGCAGGCGACCGTCCACAGTGTAGGTGATGGTGGTGTTCTCCTCGACCTTGCGTTCGGAGGTGTGGGTCATCGGTACGGTCACTGGAGTATCATTGTGTGCCATCACCATTGGTGCTATCACCATCATAACCAGAACCAGGATCAGTGCGACCGCGGCCATGGGCAGGATGTCGATTGATGCGGATTTCGTCACTTGACTTTCCTCCTTCTGAGCAACGCCAGGTCAGCCGCGCCGGATTGCTTGGCGATGTCCAGTACTCTCATCACCAAGTCGTACTTGACCAGTTCCCCGGATGAGACCACCACTTTGCGTTCGATGCTCCGGTCGAGCAACCGGGGCAGCAGGTCGCGAAGATTCTCGTAGGACACCTGTGTCTTATTCAACAGGATGCGGCCGTCGTTGGCGACAAAGATGCTAGCCTTGATGTCCGATCCCTGTTCGGTTTTGGCTACCCGGGTAACCCCGGGCGCGGACACGAAGATGCCACTCTCGAAGAAGAGAGGAATCGATACCATGAAGCCGATTACCAGCGAGAGGGCGATATCCACAATCGACGTCAGGTTCAACTCGCTGGCCCGACTCGGGAATCGGCCTCGGCGTCTCATTAGAAGTCCCAGTCGTTCCGCTTCGGAGGTGTGGGTTCTGCCGCCGGCGGTGCAGGCTGCGGAGCCGCAGGTGACGGACCGGGTGGGGTCCCGCCACGCGACCGCTTGTAGCTTTGGAGCATGACAATCAGGCGATCGGACGTGCTCTCCAGGATCATCGCCTGGTCGGCGGCCTTCTTCGAGAAGTAGTTATAGGCAAAGAGGGTGGGAATCCCGATGATTAGGCCGAATGCCGTTGTCAGCAGCGCTTGGGCGATACCGCCGGAGATGACTGCGGGGCCACCGGAGCCGGTGGCCGCGATGTTGCCGAAAGCCTGGATCAGGCCGACCACGGTCCCGAGCAGGCCGAGCAGCGTGGCGGCGTTGGCCAGAGTCCCGAGTCCGCCGAGCAGGCGTTCGAAGCGCACGCGTTCCTCCAATATCAGGCTGTAGAGCAGGTCGGATACTTCGTCGCTGGTCAGCGACAGGTTCTCGAGTGCGAGTCCGAACAGCCGACCCATCGGGTTCTTGGCTGCCTGAGTCCAGGCGAGGGCTTCGGTCGGACCGTTGTCCTTGAGCTTCCGACGCAGTTCGATCAGCCCCTTGCTCGGGTCGAACCGGTTGCGCGTGAAATAGACCAGCCGCTCGATGACCAACGCCAAGGCGGCGATGGACGCAAGCAGCAGGGCGATCATGACGAAGCTGCCTCGGAAAATCTCGACCAGGGACTGACCCATTATCATTGCTGTCCTCCTTCGGTTGGCGGACCGGAACCGGGCTGTTCGTCCGGCTCGTCACCCGAAACCGGCGGGTGTTCTTCCACGACCCCGGCGCCCAGACGCTTGCTGCAGATTTCTGCGTTATCCCGGGCACTTTCGACGTACTCGGATTCGGGATACTCCTTCGCGACGGTGCGGAATGCCTCCAGGCTGCGCTGGTAGTCACCCAGGTTGAAGAGGGCGGTTGCCATATTGAACCACGCGCCAGCCGCCTGGGAGTGGTCCGGGAAGTAGTCCAGGAATTTGCGATAGGCTGCGGCCGACCGGTCCCACTTCTCCGCCTGCGCGTACGCCTCGGCCGTCAACAGTTGGGCGTCGCCGGCCAGCGGGGAGCCCGGGAAGTTCACCACCGTCTTCTGCAGCTCGAAAGCCGCATCGTCATAGTTGCCCGCATCGAACAGCGCCTTGCCCTTTTCGTACTGTCCTTCGGCAGCCATCTCGGACTGCGGGAATCGTTTGAGGAACTCCTCCCGGACAACAGAATCCTCGGCCCCGGCAAGATAGTAACTCATTTCCATACTCTTGCGGACGCTCAGGCCCTGTTCGTCTGAGGGGTAGAGATCGAGGAACTTCTGGTACTCGCGGACCGCGTCCAGGTACTGTCTGCGGTTGTAGTAGCACTGGGCGATCAGCGCCTGGGAAGGAGGAGCGTACTCTGAAGATGGGTGGCGTTCGACCACGAAGTTGAATGCGGCGACTGCCTTGTCGTACTCAATTGCCTTGAAGTAGATGTCCCCGGTTCGAAAGGCGGCCTCGGCGACCTTGGGGTTGTTTTCCGGGAACTTGTTCATCAGCACGGTCCAGGCATCGACCGCTTGCCCGTAGTACTCAAGCTGCTGGTAGCAGTAGCCGGCGTAGAAGCGCCCGGGAATCGCGGCGAGCGGGTTGTCCGGGAAGGTATTCGCCAGCGCCTCGAATACG
>CBDUZK010000232.1:0-3467 GCA_965371675.1 uncultured bacterium
CTGGAAACTGCGGTCAGTCTCGGCTGGGCCAAACCGATTGCGCTCGCCATCCTCTGGCTGCTGCAGTTCCTGTACGGCATCCTCGGCAACTGGGGACTCGCCATCATGTTCTTCGCCATCATCATGAAGGCGATATTCTTCCCGCTCACCCGGATCCAGACCGGCCAGATGCGCCGGATGCAGCAGCTCCAGCCGAAGATCAACGAACTGAAGAAGAAGTACAAGGACAACCCGCAGGTTCTCAACCAGGAAACCATGCAGTTGTACAAGGTGTACAAGATCAACCCGCTCTCGGGCTGTCTGCCGATGCTGGTCCAGTTACCGGTCTTCTGGGCCCTCTACTCCGTGCTGCGCTCGTTCATCGAGCTGCGCGGCGCGAGCTTCATCTTTTGGCTCAAGGACCTTTCGCAGCCGGATACCCTGTTCGGACACCTGCCCTTCTTCGGCAACCCGGCCATCGGCCTGCTGCCGATTCTCATGGGTGTCTCGTTCATCGCCCAGAACATGCTCACTTCCACCGACAAGAAGAACTGGGCAATGACCATCATCTTCCCGATATTCATAACTGTAATCTTCCTCAACTTCCCGAGCGGATTGCAGCTCTATTGGTTCATGTATAATGTACTCTCGATTGTGGAGAGTATCATCGGACTTAAAGGAGGAAAATCATGGCTGAAGAGGAGACCAACAACGGAACCGTCCCTGGGCTGAGCGGGGACGAGGCAACACAGCAGCCGTCGGAGCCGGTCGAGGGGACCGAGTCCGAACCCGTATCCAATCAGCCTGACCCGCCCCGGCCGGAACAGCCGGAGACCCCGGAAACCTCCAGTCCCGCCACAGCCGACCCCCCGGATGAAGCGACCATGCTCAAACAGGTCCTTGGCGACCTGCTGCGGCTGATCGGGGTCAAGGCCCGGATCGACTTCACACGCCGGGGGGACGGCTACTACGCGAACATCAGGTCGCGCCTGTCCACCGGCCTGCTCATCGGCCACCGGGGCAGCACGCTACGCGCGCTCCAGCACCTGACCCGGGCCATCGTGGGCGAGACCATCGAGGACGTCTCCCCGCTCACGGTCGACGTCAGCGGCTACCGGGCCCGGCGCGAGAGCTTCCTGCGCAAGAAATCAACCGCAGTTGCCCGTATCGTGATGGAGACGCAGCGCGAGATGGCGCTCGACCTGCTGACCGAACGGGAAATGGAAACGGTGCAGGACACCCTCAAGTCGATACCCGGGGTGCGGGCCTACGCCCTCGGGACCGGGACCCGAAGGAACATAATCATTGCCCCGATCCACGACTGACGCCCGACCGGCACCTGACACCATCTGCGCGGTCGCGACGCCGACCGGGCTCGGCAGCATCGCGGTCGTGCGCGTCTCCGGCCCGGATGCTATTGCCGTCCTGGACCGCGCCTTCGCCCGGCTGCGGCCATCGCGCCAGCCGGACCGGACCGTCCGGCTCGGACGGGTCGTCGACGAACAGGGGACGGAAATCGACGAGGCGCTGGTTACGGTGTTCCGCGCCCCGCGTTCGTACACCGGCGAGAACCTGTCCGAGATATCCTGCCATGGCGGCGCCTGCGCCGCGCCCGCGGTTGTCGACCTGCTCTGCCGGCTCGGTTGCCGGCGGGCCGAACCCGGCGAGTTCACCCGGCGGGCGGTCCTGGCCGGCAAACTCACCCTGACCCGGGCCGAGGCAATCCTCGACCTGGTGAACGCCCGAACCCCGGCCGCACACCGTGCCGCCCTCAACCGCTACCACGGCGCGCTCGCACTCGAAGTCGAGGAACTCGCCGAGCAACTCCGCTCGCTGCGCACCGAAGCCGAGTACCATCTCGGGTTCGACGAGGATGACGCGCCGCGACCCGGGCTGCGCGCCGGGCAACGCCGGCTCCTGCGCAGGCTCGACCGGGTCATCGCTGCGGGCGAACGCAACCGTTTCCTGCACGAAGGCGCGCGCGTCGCCATCGTCGGTCGCCCCAACGTCGGGAAATCGACCCTGTTCAACCGGCTGCTTGACGCCGAACGCGCGCTGGTCACCGCCACACCCGGCACCACCCGCGACCGCATCGAAGCCACCCTCACGCTCGGCGACGTCCCGGTGGTCCTGTCCGACACCTGCGGCATCCCGGGCCGCACTTCGGGCGCCATTTCCCGGCTCGCGGCCCGCCAGACCGACACCGCAATCCGGCAGGCCGACATCGTCCTCGCCATATTCGATGGTTCCCGCCGGGCCGGACCCGGTGACCGCCGGGTGCTGGCCGCGGCCGCGGACCGCACCACAATCTGTGTCCTCAACAAGGCGGACCGGCCTGCACGCTTCGGGGTCGATTTCCTCAACGGCCAGCCGCGCGTGGCCCTGTCCGCCCGCAACGGCACCAGCGTCGGACGCCTGCGCCGGATGCTGGCAACCCGACTCCGGCCCGGACGTGAAACCGCGGTTTCCGGTCTCCGTCCCCTCGCGGCGCTGCGCGACTGTCGCGCCGCCCTCGCCCGGGCCATCGACGCGCCCGATGCCGAGCTTGCCGCAGTCGAAATCACGGACGCGCTCCACGCGATTGAGAGCATCGATATACCCACCGGGAATGCCGACGTCCTCGACCGCGTATTCGCCCGGTTCTGCGTGGGCAAATAGCATGATTGAACGTATCGTTCTCTACATCGAGAAGTCTTCCGACGTCGCCATCGCCGCCCGCTGGACTCTGTCGCTCGCGCACAGGCTCGGCGCGCGCGTCTTCGTGGTCGGGGTCATGGACCCGGCCGGGATTCCCCCGGGCCCGGATCGCGACGACCGGCTTTCACGGGCCGAGGAGGACCTGTGGAAGACGCTGTACGAAGTCGAGGAATCCGTGTTCGAGCAGGACGTCAAAGTGTCGCTCCTGTTCGAGCAGGGCGAACCACTCGAGAAACTGATTGAGGTCTGCACCGGGTACGAGGGACAACTGGTCGTCGCACCGACCGGCTGCAGCCTGCCGGTGAGCCGGTTGCTCGAACTGAGCCCGGTCCCGGTCGCATTCATAAACGACTCCAAGGAGGACTGATGACCCGCATATCGGAGCTGCTCGCACGTGAAGCGATAGTGCTCCAGGTCGAGGCAAAGGACAAGGTCGCCGTCATCCGCGAACTGGCCGCGCCGCTGATTGCCGGTGGCCTCATCATCGGCCCGGACGCCTTCTTCGAAGCGATTCTCCGCCGCGAGAACCTCGAAAGCACCGGCATCGGGCTCGGCGTCGCAATCCCTCACGCCCGGACCGCGTCGGTGACGAAAACCGCGCTCGCGTTCGGTCGGTCAGGCCCCGGCGTCGACTTCAGCAGCCTCGACGGCAAACCCGCCCACCTCATCTTCCTGATTGCCGCGCCCGAGGACCGGAAGACCGAGTACATCATGACCCTCGCCCGCATCTCCAGGCTCCTGCGCCGGGAAGAAGCCCGCACCGCGCTGAGCGCGGCCGGGGACGCGGACGG
>CBDUZK010000233.1:0-3446 GCA_965371675.1 uncultured bacterium
CGGGGCGTCGTGGTGGCGGTCAATCCGTCTCGGGCCGCGAGTGTCCGGGTGTACGACGCGGCCGGGCGGCGGGTCGGGTGTTGCCGGGAGGTGGGTCAGGATTGTGTTGTGCTGAGTGGGTTTGCTCGTCCCGGGGTGTATTTCGTGGCGGTGGGCGGGGAACGCGGTTCGGCGAAGGTTGTGGTTCCGCGCTGAGAGCCGGGTCGATACCAACGCTAAGAAGAGGCGCGGGTTCCGTTATGCGATATCCATAGACGCTGGGATGAACCAGCAGGAAACGGAACCTACGCCACGAATATGATAGCATCGGCCGAGTGGGTCTGCAAGTACGTGATGGCCTGAGGAGAAGGCGCAGGCTCCGTGGAGAATACACTTGATGTGCCATTTTGCCCGCAGGCAACGAAACCTGCGCCGGGGAAATAGTAGCATCGAACGGGCGGGTGTCAAAGTGAGGAGTGAAGAGCGAGGTAGGAGGAGGAACGGATGTTCAGGGGTTCGAGACAGTCCCCACAAGATAAGGCGCAGGCTCCGCTATGAAGAACAGCTGACGTTCAGTTTTGCCCGAAGGCAACGGAACCTGCGCCAAGGATATGGTAGCATCGAACGGGCGGGTGTCAAAGTGAGGAGTGAAGAGCGAGGAAGGAGGAGTGAGGTAGGAGGAGGAACGGGTGTTCAGGGGTTCGAGACAGTCCCCACAAGAGAAGGCGCAGGCTCCATCATGAATGTCTACAGACGCTGGGATTAACCAGCAGGAGGCGGAACCTGCGCCACGGAGATGATAGCACCGATTGAGCGTGCCTGCAAGCGATTGGGGCGGGCCGGAGACGCGAAAACCGATATGGGAATCTCAACACCAAGGTGTCAGGGTCACTATGTGGCAGACTTGGAGCCGGGGAGGATTGTCACCCGGCTGGCTGGCGTTGCCTCAACCAGGGAGGAGTTGCAGGACTGCATGGTTCTTTGCTTCCTGACTGGTCATTGGGACTTGGGCCTTGGTGATTCCCTGCTTGGCCTCCCGGAGTTGACAGGTTCAAGGTTGTCCCTATCATACCGCGTGGCACGCGGCGTCATTTGTCTTCCTACCTACAACGAAGCGGAGAACATCGAGCATATTCTGCCGGCCATCCTGGAGCAGTCGGATGAGCTGGACGTGCTGGTCATTGATGATAATTCGCCGGACGGAACCGGGGACATGGCGGACCGGATCGCGCAGGAGAATCCGCGGGTCCACGTGATGCACCGGGCCGGGAAGCTGGGCCTGGGGACCGCGTATGTGGCTGGGTTCAAGTGGGCGCTGGAGCACGGGTATGACTACGCGTTCGAGATGGACGCGGACTTCTCCCACCCGCCGGGTGCGCTGCCGACCATGATTCGGCACCTGCTGGATTATGACCTGGTCATCGGGTCCCGGTATTGTGACGGTATCTCGATTGTGCGCTGGCCGATGAAGCGGCTGCTGCTGTCCTACGGGGCGTCGATTTACGCCCGGCTCGGGACCGGTTGCCCGGTGCGGGACCTGACCGCCGGGTTCAAGGGGTACACGCGGCGGGCGTTGGAGGCGATTGACCTGGATGCGTTGAAGCAGGAGGGGTACGGGTTCCAGATTGAGATTGATTTCGCCGTCTGGCGCAAGGGGCTGGCGATTCGGGAGACCCCGATTGTGTTCACCGAGCGGGTGCGGGGCGAGTCGAAGATGTCGCACAACATCATCTGGTCCGCGTTCTGGCTGGTAATCAAGCTGCGGTTCAAGCGGATATTCGGCCGGGGCTAGCTGCCCGGATTCCCACCACAAAGACCGCCGCAGGAAGAGTCAACCACGGATGATTGGAGCGAGCGGGCGAGCGGAAAGTGCTCTCGGAGGGCACAACACGGATAGACACAGATGAGGGTAGATGGTCGGAGCGGAGGGATAATCGCCAAGAGCGCCAAGTCAGGAAATGACCAATGACCAAGCTGCAATGACCGGGGTAGGATGCGAAGAGCACAAGCCCGCAAATGACCAATGACCAAGCCGCAATGACCGGGGTAGGAGTTCGATGGCGGAGGTCGCCTCACCTCATTCCTCTCCCGCGAGGGGAGAGGAGGAGGAAGCGGACAGCGGGTCAGGCTTCGGGAGGAAAGCCGTGCTTGAGGACGTTCTTTAGTTCTCCGACCGAATAGCGCCCGATGCCGAGTTGGTCGAGCGTTCTTCCTTCTGCGTAGTAGTCCTTCTGATGCATCGAGGACGCGATGGCAATCAGCGCATCGCACACCGGGGTGGGGATTTCCGCCTTCTTGCCGATTGAAGACATGAAGCACAGGCCCATCGGAACGTCCTCGGTGATATAGCGGGTCTGAGCGTCGCCCGGTCCTTTGGGTGACCCGAATTCAGCGTAGTGGCGAAGAGCCTGCTTCGGGTCCACGCTGAGGTCCTTGTAGGTCCGGTACTGGAATGATTCCGCGAAACTCTGCGTCGGTAGTTCAAAGTACGCCAGAATCGCTTTCTTTTCCGAGTCCAGGTCCTCAATCATGTTCCAGATTGTCGGCGTGAAGGCCTCGCGGTACATCCAGAACTCGCCCTTACTGTGTTCAATGCGGGCAACGGACATTATCGCGCCCAATGTGTGGACGATGAGGTTGGGATTGTGAAAAGCCGACTCCAGCACGTTCTGTCGGGCCGTGAACCTGGGCAGGATTTCCTTCAGTCGCGTCAGCGTCTCGTCCGTCTTCACGGAAGGGAAAACACCGACCGGGTTCCGGATGTTCTCGAAGCAGATATTGACCTTGCCCGGAGCGATAATCCGGGAGTCAAAAGGCACTGATTCGCCCTCGGCGAACACGACGCCTTTCCCTTTGCACTTCGTCGAGAAATAGAAGCTCCCGGCATAGCCTGGCGTGACAAGCAGTATCTGTCCGCTCCGCAGGTGAGGCGAAACCAGTTCGGAGAGCTTCTCGTGGGCGACGCTCTGGGTCAGGACGAGAATCACATCCGCCTGAGAAACAGCATCCGGGAGGTCTCGCGTCGCCGCTTCAATGCGGACTACGCCCTTGTCGTCTTGCTTCTCGTATTCTATCTGTCTTGTCCGACCCAGTACGTTAAAGGAGTCGTCGTGCATCAGATGCGTTGTCTTCACAATCGTGACCGCGTGGCCTTGTTTGGCGATCATAGCCGCATGGGTCAGGCCTGCGTTTCCGGCTCCGATGATTGTAATCTTCACAGTGTGTCCTTTCCTCTGCCGGAACTCAGGCTGCGATTCCGTCTGCTGCTCACGATGCCGGCAATAGCAGGCGTTCGATTCTCGACGATGTCCTGGGACGTTATCCGGTCGAGCCGGTCCAGGAGCGCCTCCACCCGCAGGTTGCAGCAACTATTCCTGCAGAAAACGCCTTCCTCGAATCGCCGTTCTCTGTCAGCATAGTCGTACCGATATCGCCCCTGCCGTGCTTGAAGTTGGCGGGCGAAGTGA
>CBDUZK010000234.1:0-3407 GCA_965371675.1 uncultured bacterium
TCCCGAGCGGCGGCTCCTGTTTCTTGAGGAACGCGTACTCGCCTTTGCCGGTCTGCTTGACATACAGGTCGGCCGGCGTGTGACCATGGGCCTTGCTGAACCCGACCGCGACCTTCGTCGGCTTGCCACTACTGTCGAACGCCGCTTTGCGCGGCGGGCCCTGCAGTTCGACTTCCCGGCCGGGACGTTCGGTCGCGACCGAATCGAAGAGGACCGCGACCCGGCGCGGGGTGTGGAAGGTCCGGGCCGGTCCGACCGCGATTTCCGCGTCGGCCAGGAGCGTGCGTACCCGGCTTTCCAGCTCGCGCGCGGTGGGTGACGGGAAGGCGGGCGGCAGTTCTTCGGTGCCGATTTCCAGGAGCAGTGGTTTCAATCCGGACATCGGCGGGATGATAGGGTGGAGCCGAAAGATGTCAAGCGCCCGCCCGATTGTTGACATGGTCTGGAGATTACGCTAGATTCAGACAGGAGGATGCGATGAACCGCTCGTACAAGCACTGGTCGAGAGATGAGGTCGTCAGAGAGATCCGGCGACTGAAGAAAGAAGGCGCCGCCCTTAATTCCGGGCACGTCGCCCGGTCCTACCCGGCGCTGGCGTATGCGGCGCGCAAGTACCTTGGAGGCTGGGAGGAAGCGATTGGGGCCGCGGGCCTGGATTATTCCAGGATTCGACGCAAGCGGTTCTGGAGCCGCGAGCGGATTGTAGAGCGGATAAAGGAACTGCATGCCGCGGGCGAAGCGGTCTACGTCAGCTACGCCGAACGTCACTACCAGGGACTGGTCGGCGCGGCGACGATGTACTTCGGGTCGTGGGGCGAGGCAATCCGCGCGGCCGGGTTTGACTACTCCCGGATCAAGCGCCAGAAGGAATGGTCGAAGCGGGAGATAGTCCGGGAGATCAAGCGGATGAAGCGTGAGGGCCTGAACCTGAGCACAACGATTGCAGTGCGGGCGAAGTACCGGACCCTGCACGCGGCCGCGGTGCGATACTTCGGAAGCTGGGCCGCGGCAATGAAGGCCGCCCGGCTCGAGAAGCTGCTGCGCCGATGAAACTGCTGGTTGTCGGCGGCGGTGGTCGTGAGCACGCGTTGGCCTGGCGTCTGGCTCGTTCCAATCACGAAGTGTGGTGCGCACCCGGCAACGCCGGGATTCGGGACGTGGCCGAGTGCGTGGACATGTCGGCGGACGACGTCCCCGGGCTGGCGGACTGGGCCGAGCGCAACCGGATGGACCTGACCCTGGTCGGTCCCGAAGTCCCGCTGGTCGCGGGCATCGCGGGCGAGTTCGCGCGGCGCGGCCTGGCCCTGTTCGGCCCGTCGGCCCAGGGGGCGCGGATTGAGGGAGACAAGGCGTTCACCAAACAACTGATGCGTGATGCCGGCATCCCGACCGCCGCGTTCGAGACGTTCACGGAACATGAACGGGCGCGAGCCTGCGTGGTGACCCATGAACTGCCGGTGGTCATCAAGGCGTCGGGCCTGGCAGCGGGGAAGGGTGCGGTGATTTGCCGGACGCACGAGGAGGCGGAAGCAACGCTCCACGAGATGATGGTCGAGGGCCGGTTCGGCGTGGCCGGGCGCACCGTGGTCATCGAGCAGTTCCTTACAGGCGAAGAGGCTTCGATTATCGGGCTGTGCGACGGCGAGACTGTGGTGATGATGGTGCCGACCCAGGACCACAAGGCGCTCGAGGACGGCGACCAGGGGCCGAACACCGGGGGGATGGGCGCCTACGCGCCCGCGCCGGTCACGGATCCGGCCGCGGTCGCGCAGATTGAGCAACTGGTGTTCCAGCCGTTGATTCGGGGCCTGAAGCGGGCCGGTATCGAGTACCGGGGCGTGGTGTACGCGGGCATGATGTTGACCGCGGACGGGCCGCAGGTGCTTGAGTTCAATTGCCGGTTCGGCGACCCGGAGACGCAGCCGATTATGTGCCTGCTCGAGAGCGACCTGGCCGAGCTCGCGCTGGCGTGCGCCGAAGGACGACTGGGTGACATACAGCCGCGCTGGTCGGGTCGGTCCGCGCTGTGCGTTGTGCTGGCTTCGGGTGGGTACCCGGGCAAGTACCGGAAGGGACTGCCGATTTCCGGGAACCTCGCGGAAGGGGAGGACACGGTGGTGTTCCACGCCGGGACCCGTTTCGACAACGGGCAGGTTGTTACCGCCGGAGGCCGGGTCCTGGGCGTGACCGGCCTGGGTGATGACCTGGGCCTGGCCCGGGACCGTGCGTATGCCGCGGTCCGCGAGATCAGTTTCGACGACCTTTACTACCGCCGCGATATCGGCCACCGCGGCATCGAGCGGCTCGAGAGCTGACCCGGGCCGGTGGATTCCTTCCAGTTCAATCCCCTTCGGGTCGATGAGTGCGCGGACGCGGTCGCGGTTGCGCTCGCACGCGGCCCGGTTGCGGTCCCGCTGCTGGGTGGGCATGTGGTGCTTGCGACCGACCCGGCGGCGCTCAGGGAACGGTACGGCGCCGCATTCCGGCTGACGGTCGGTCTTGACGACACGGCCGGGCGTGTGGCCCGGATGGCGTTCGACCGGGGCGCGTGCGTCCGGCTCGCGGTCGGCGCCTGGGACGGGTATGCTCCGGCGCACGACCCGCTGGCAGCAGTGACTCTGAAGCGGATGCCCGAGGTCGGGGTCGGGGTGCCGGACGAAGCGGATGAACCGGACGACTTTGAGGACGCGGGTGTCGTGTTGACCGTGACCGATGGAGGTCGGGTCGGGCCGGGTCCGACCGTGGTCGATTTCCGGACCCGGCCGGTGAAGGTTGACAGGAAGGGCGCGCTGGCAATACTTGAGCTTGAGCAGGAGTCGGGCGAGACCGTGCAACTCGGGCCCGGGCTGGTGTTTTCGGTGCTCATCGTATGCACCGGGAACGCGTGCCGCAGCCCGATGGCTCACGGTCTTTTGGCGCGGATGATTGCGGCCGAGCGGGCGTTTGTGTATTCGGCCGGGACCGATGCGCCGGTCGGAGCGCCTGCGACCCGGGCCGCGGTCGAGGCCGCGGCCGAATTGGGCGCTGACATTGCCGCGCACCGGGCCCAGCAACTGACGCCGGCCCTGTTGCGACCGGCGGACCTGGTGCTGGTGATGGAGAAGTACCACCGGCAGCGGGTGGTAGACATGCTGCCCGGGGCCGCGGTTCGGACCCGGCTGCTGGGTGAGTACCTGCCGGACGCGGCGCCGGGCCGGGAGATTGAGGACCCGGTCGGTCGGTCGCTTGAGTTCTACCGGCAGACCGCTGACCTGCTTCGGCAGGCGCTGGGACCGGTGGCGGCCGGAATCCGGCAGCGGTTCCGACCCGATGGATAGGCTGAGGCGGATTCGAAGAGCAATCACTTCAAGGAGGAACGCATGATGGATTACTTCCTGACCGAGACCCAGCAGGAGATTCGCGACCTG
>CBDUZK010000235.1:0-3405 GCA_965371675.1 uncultured bacterium
TCGTGGCGAAGTACACGTCGGCCGGTGCGCTGCTGTGGCAGAAGACCTACAACGGGATGCAGGCTCAAGACGACGGGGCCGTTGCACTCGGTATCGGTCAGACCGGTGACGTCTACGTGACCGGGTACAGTGAAGGTCCAGGCACGTGCAAGGACTACGTCACCATCAAGTACAACGATGTCGGCACCGAGCAGTGGGTGCGGCGCTACGACGGCCCGGCACATCTCGACGACCTTCCTTCCGCCATCGCTCTCGACCGGACCGGGAACGTCGTCGTGACAGGTCGAAGCCGTGGGGGTAGTTCGGACTGGGACTACGCAACAGTATGCTACTCACCGAGTGGAGCCCAGCGGTGGGCAGCCCGCTACAACGGCACCGCCAATCTACCGGACGTTGCGACAAGTGTGGTTACAGACTCGGCGGGTGCTGTGTACGTTGCTGGGCAGGCAGTGGAGACCGGGCTCAGTAACGCTGGCGTGGCCACAGTCATCAAGTACGACGATACGGGTGACACAGTCTGGGTCCTGCGGCTCGAGGGCATCCATTCTCGGTGGAAGCAGTTCCAGGATGCGCGGGTCGTCCTCGGTCCGACCGGCGACCTGTATCTCGGCGGGTCGGGTGAGCGCGCGTATCTCTGTGCGAGGGTATCTCCGAGTGGCGACACGGCTTGGCTGCGAGCTGCCGACTGGGGTCAGGGGACACAGTCGACCTCGATGGCTGGAGATGGTCACGGTACCTGTGTCGTGACGGGCAGGCTGCGAGTCGCGAGTCAGAATGACTACGCCAGCGCCGCATTTGATAGCTCCGGTGTAGTGCGATGGCAGCGGACCTTCGAAGGCACCGAGTCACGGGATGACGTCGCCGCCGACATCGCGGTTGGAGGCAACCGGAACGTGTATGTTACTGGGTATGGTGGCAATGAGGGACGCACAACCGACGCCGTAACGATATGCTACGATTCCCTTGGCGCAGAGGTGTGGGCGGACACCTTCGATCTGGGGAACCAGGCCAAGGACCTGGGCGTGGCCATCGCCTATTCGAATGAAGGTCGAGTGAGTGTAGTTGGTGGTACTGGTTGGAGTCAATCGGGGCGTTTTCGCTCTGACTTCCTGGTAGTAGCCTATGCGCCACGTATCGGTATCTCGGAACCCGGGTGGCCTGCAAGTTCTACCGGGGGCGGAATGCGTGCATGGCCTAATCCCTTCACGTATCACACGACCGTGCAGCTTCCGCCGGGCGACGCGACCCGGTCTGAGGTACGCATCTTCGACACCGTCGGTCGCGAGCTGCGCCGCATTATACCACCACGCGGCTCGGCGGACGAGGTCAGGTGGGACGGGTGCGACTCCGAGGGGCAGTTGGTTCCCACTGGGGTCTACCTCGTTGAGGTCACCGCCCGCGATGGAGTTGTTCCTCGCGGTTCGCGGGCATCCATCAAGGTCGTCAAATCCAGATAGTGTGGGTGTATTGAGGACGAAGGAGGTGACGAGGGTTAGTTGGTTTGACGCTCGGACCGGAAGTTCGGTTGGTCCAAACAGGGAGGGGTGATGTGTCAGGAGTACAGACCTAGCGCGGTCACGGCAGCAATCGTGTTTCTGCTCATGGCGGTTGCCACCGACGCCGCAGCCGACTGGGACAAGACATGGGGCCTGGCTTCGGGAGATGACGAAGCCATAAAGACTCTGCTCGATGGCAGCAACCGCGTCTACACATTGGGGTCAAGCGAGGATAGTGAGGGGGATACCGTAGTGACGGTACTTCGCTACGATGCGAACGGAAGCAACGAGGCGTATTGGACCTACGACACTGGAGGCATCGATGTGCATGCTGTTGACTTCGTGCTTGGCGCGCGCACTGACAGCACCGGCACATGGAGTGTCGTCTACGTCGCCGCATACGCTTCCAATGGCAGCGATATGGACTTCCACGTTCTGCAGTTCGATACCAGGACCGCCCAATCCTCTCCGACCTGGACCGACGTTGTGGACGGCGGTGTCGGACACGACAAACCGGTGGCCATCTGCCTGCTCGGAGCCGGGGTTGTAGTCACCGGAGAGAGCCAGTCAGCTTCAGATGGCTACGATTACCTGACGCTCGCCTACGATTCAGAGGGTAACTACCAGTGGAGCCCGAGTGAGGTCCGGCATGACAGAGGCGGCCGAGACGACAGACCGGCAGCCATCTTCGTCGAGTATGAGGAAGACAACGTACTTGTCACTGGATCGAGCGAGGTCGAGGCGGACGAACCCCACATATGGACTGTCATGTACGATATGGATGGTTCCGCAGTCTGGAGCACCCTTGTCGACGACCCCGGATGGTCAGAGAGTGCCGGATTGGATGTCGCGGTGGTCGTGCACGACGACGAGTCTTCGGTGGTCCACCACGCTGTCGTGCTCGGCAAGTGTCGGGTCGAGGGTCCTGATCGGGCAGGTGTGCTAGTGAGTATCGAAACGGGTATCGAGGATCCGGACACAACCCCCGGGTTCGTGCTTGACACGTGCGTGTACACAAGAGAGGACTACGACCGAGTCCCTGTCGCCATGGCCAGTGTAGATGGCGACGATGACGACGCGCCGTGCGTCTACTACACCCTCGCAGAGAGCGACGGTTCTTCCGGAAGCGCGAACATCATTTCCGTCAAGTACGCCTACGAGGACCACACGGACTTCAGTCTTCTCTGGGAGGCCACTACTGAGGCAGCCGCCGAGGACGGCCCAGTCGCTATCAGCCTATTGGGATTCGACGACCCCTGTGTTGCAGGCAATCTGACTGATACCAACTCAGACATGTTCGCTCACTGGCACAACCGGAAAACGGGCAAGTTGCGAGCGAGGTGGACCTACGACACGACCTATGCCCTTTCGACCGCCGACATCGTGGGGAGTCCTCCGTACAGTGAGTGGATATTCCTCTCTGGAACCGTTGACGGAAGTTCTGACAAGGACATCGTGGTCTTGCGTCGTGACGCACCCCGGTGGCCCCTGGGTTGGGATGAATGCACCTCTATGCCGCTCACCTCATCGGGCAAGCCGGTGAAGCGCGGCGGTTGGCTTGCCTGCAACTCTGGTGACAGCATGATATACGCGGCCAAGGGTTACAAGACCAATGACTTCTATTCCTACAACCCGGCCACCGACGCGTGGATCGAGTTGGCCGATATCCTGCCGGGAACGGAAGGCAAGATGCCGAAGAAAGGCTGCAAGGGCATCAGCGACGGCGGTGACCGAATCTTCATGACTAAGGGCAAGAACTCCCTCGGCTACTGGATGTACCGGATTTCAGGCGACAGTTGGGTGCAGTTGGCCAACGTACCGGAAGGATGGAGCCGCAAGAAGGTCAAGGGCGGCACGGACCTGGTGTACGTGACCATCAACGACACCGGTTTCGTGTACATGCTGAAAG
>CBDUZK010000236.1:0-3398 GCA_965371675.1 uncultured bacterium
AGGTACTCACGGGATGCCGTTGGATGTGAGGTCCTTGGGTTGTTGGTCACCAGCCCCAAATGGGCGGGCAGTTGCAGTTCCGGCGGTGACGTGAGCATTCGTTGTCCTCCACGTAGCTTGTGGCCGTTGGCTGGGAGTACCAACTACTGGTCGCGATATGTCAGAAATGTGGTGGAGCATTTCGGTGACGAAATCCACATCTGGGAGATATGGAATGAGCCAAACGATACATGTGTACGTTCCACAAGACACGCGACTGGACACTGGAAACCGCCGAGTCCTCGGTACTATGTCATCGACTCGCTCGACCGGATGCGGGGTATGTGTTCTCTGTATGTGCGTCTCTGTGAGGTCGCGGATAGCACGATCAAGTCTATCACTGGACATCACTCGGACAAGGTCCTGATCGGTTCGCTGGCTCGCGTGAGCGACGAGAGTTCCCGGTATGGACTGATTGCTGGCAAGAAGTGGCTGTGGGCTTGCTACGACATTGCCACGCAGCCGGGAGGTCCCGGCGTGTTCTGGAATGGTGTGTCGGTGCACCCATATCAACATCTTCGCCACCCTCTCTTCGACCCCAGTGGTCTTGAAGTGGAAGCCGGAATACTGCGTGCGATAATGAGGTCATATGATCATCATGGGGAATTGTGGATCACTGAGTTTGGATGGCCTACGGGTTCGCTTGGCCAAGCGGACGCCGCACTACAGCAGGCCGGGAATCTGTGCGCGGGTCTTGTGACGGCGTGGGCATCGGAAGTCCTAGTTTCCGGGGGCTTTGATCGCATTTACTGGTACTCGTTCAATGACTTCGGCGATCACTTCGGGTTGATGAATGGCTGGCCAGCCTACGACGCCAAGCCGTCCTTGTACGCATTCGGGCAGATTGACTCCATTCTGACCGGCCAGCGTTTCCGCCAGCGGGTCCTTGCAGGTGATGGCCGAGATGGGGCTATGCGGATGTACGAGTTCGAGGATGGAGAAGGCCGGCGGTTGTGGGTTTGCTGGAGGCATGGGGACTGGTTGAAGACCGGGATGCCGATTGAGGTCAGACTGCCGGCCATGTCCGACGAGCTGGAGGCCGAGAGCTTGGCGTATGAGGCCGAGATTCCGACGTTCCGAGCTGAGCCGGACCCGGACGGGTGGTTGTTTTTGGAGCTGAACGAGCGGCCGGTGTTTGTCTGGGAGAGCGGCCGGGTTGAGCGGCCGGACCTAGTTGTGGACAGCGTGAGGGTCGAGCCGGCGGAGCCGGAAGTGGGAAGGTTGATGACGATCCGGGCGTGGGTCAGGAACATGGGCAACCGGACCACGCCCGAAGGCTGCGCAACAAGGGTCGATTTCTACGTCGAGGGTGAGTTGTTCGGCGGTGATCGGTCGGTTCGGCGAATCAGGCCAGGGGAAACCGGGTTTTTCGAATCGGGTTGGGTCGAGGTGTCGTCTGACATGATCGGCCCGGCTCTTGTCTCGGCACGCGCAAACCCGGGGCAGCGGTTCGTTGAGCTTGACATGGACAACAACCGTGGGTATGTCTTGGTCGAGATACGTTGAGGCGCTATTGAAGAAGAATATGACGAACGGCGGATTTGAGGAGCTTCCGATCAGGGGCGTCTACTTGCGACGCTTGGAGCGGCACGAGGATACCCGAGGTTGGCTGTTTGAAACGCTTCGTCGCGACTGGCTGCTTCCTGAGGAGCAGACGCCGTTTGCGCCGGTGATGTCCTATCTGTCCTGGACACGGCCGGATGCTGTCCGGGGTCCCCACGAGCACGGAGAGCAGATAGACTACTTCGCGTTCACAGGGCCGTCCAACTTCCGGGTTGTGCTCTGGGACAATCGGGTCCAGTCCGAAACGAAGGGGCGGTGCCTGGAGTATGTCCTCGGAGAAGACCGGCCCGCTGCACTCATCGTTCCGCCCGGGGTCGTACACGCCTACAAGAACGTGGGCGCGGTCGACGGTCTTGTGTTGAACCTGCCCAATCGACTGTACGCGGGCGAGAACAGGTGCGAACCGGTGGATGAAGTGCGGCACGAGAACGATTCGTCGAGTCCCTTCCGGATGGAGGAGAAGTGAAACTCCTGATCACCGGGGGGTGTGGCTTCATCGGGTCGAACTTCGTCAGGCATTACCTTGTTGCGCACCCGGGTGACAGCGTGGTGAATCTCGATGCCCTGACCTATGCCGGCAACCCGGAGAATCTGCGTGGACTGGACAGGGATGATCGGTATCGATTCGTTCATGGCCGGGTGGAGTCGGCCGAGGATGTGGCGAAGGCCATGCAGGGGGTCGATGCGGTTGTACATTTTGCCGCCGAGAGTCATGTTGACCGCTCGATTGCCGATGCGGCCCCGTTCGTTGTGACGAACGTGCTCGGCACGCAGGCTCTGTTGCAGGCAGCGCTTGCGCACGGTGTCGGGAAGTTCGTGTACGTTTCCACCGATGAGGTCTACGGGGCGCTGGGCGAGACCGGGGTCTTCACCGAAGAAACGCCGCTTAAGCCTCGCTCACCCTACGCCGCTTCGAAGGCCGCCGGTGACATGCTCGCGCAGGCCTACCACGAAACCCACGGTCTTCCGGTCTGCATTGTCCGTCCGTCCAACAACTACGGCCCCTATCAGTTCCCGGAGAAGCTGGTTCCCCTGATGATCACGAATCTCATCGAAGGCAGGAGAATACCTGTCTATGGAGAAGGGCTGCAGGTTCGGGATTGGCTGTTCGTCGAGGACAACTGCCGTGCAATAGCAATGGTCCTTCGCGACGGCGCGCCCGGGAGAACCTACAATATCGGTGGTAACTGCCAACGCCGCAATATCGATGTGGTCCGGGAGACTGTCGGGATTATGGGTCGGGATGAGTCCTGCGTTGAGTTCGTGCCCGACCGGCCGGGTCACGACTCCCGGTATGCCCTTGACAACGCACGGATTGAGAGGGAACTGGACTGGCAACCGAGTGTGTCTTTCTCCGACGGGATGAAGTTGACTGTGGAGTGGTATCGAAAGCACGAGGATTGGTGGCGGCCGCTCAAACGTACGTTGGCCGGGGCGACCGAGGGCTTCTGGACCGAAGCGCGCAAGCAGCGGTAGTGACCTGTCTTGTCTGGACCTGGTGTTCCACATGAGTGGTTTTTCTGTTGGTTCAGTCTTGCCGTCTTGACACCGCGATGATTTCAATGATACTGAACCGGTGACAGTCTCCGATTTTCAGGAAGTTATCCGCAGCACGTATTTCGAGAAGGACAACGCACGTGGTATCGATGGGACCTTTCGTTGGTTCATCGAGGAGACCGGTGAACTTGCCCGGGCTCTGCGTCGATCCGACCGCGCGAACCTCGAAGAAGAATTCGCAGACGTGTTCGCCTGGCTGGCGAGTCTGGCTTCGCTTGAAGGCATCAGTCTGGAGCAGG
>CBDUZK010000237.1:0-3368 GCA_965371675.1 uncultured bacterium
CCGAGCGGTGAACTCACCGGCACGCCGATTGGTCCCCAAAGACGGTTGCCTTCAAGGTCAAACTTCTGAGCCCACACACGCCAGGCTTCTTCCTCCCTGACGCCCCATGTCACAACAGCGCATGTGTCACTTGCCAGAACTGAACGAGCGGTCACGTGACGTGCTGAGGTGGTGCAGGCTCGGACCCCGCCCAGAGGCCACATTATTGCGCCGCTACTGTTCACACGCTGGACCCTGACCGCCCATTGTCCTGCTTCAATCTCATGCCAGGCCATGATAGCTCCCCCGTTGCCATCTGAGCAAACTGCGGGCCGCTCGTCCAGAGTGTCTACCCTTATTAGTGTAGTCCAGACAATGTTGCCGAGACTGTCCAGCCGACAGACTACTACGCTGTCCCCAGCCGATCTTGAGTAGTTGGACATCGTCCAAGCCACGATTACGCCACCTTTGCCATCGCTGACCAGCGAGACCCCGTACCCCCGGTTTTCATTTGTGCCAATAACTAGAACCCCGGACTGCCCCCATCGCACCACCCCGTTTGAATCAACCCGCTGGGCGATAAGCTGGTGCAAGAAGGGAAATCCACCAGCATCGTACCATACTGCAATAGCCCCGCTTTTCCCATCGCTCACCGCCCAAGGGCGGGCCACAGAAGCGAGGTTATTCCTCAGAAGGACTCCGTTCTGAGTCCAGAGACATTCACCATTGCAGTTCACCCTTTGCGCGTACATGCTGCGGCCATCGCTCCGCGAATCTCGCCAGATGACGATGGCTCCGCCACTGCTGTCACTTACGACATCTTCAGCACTGTCCCAAGTCCCGTCGCACAATTCTATCCCGCCTTCCTGCCAGAACACCCGGCCCTGGGCAAGGAGCGGAGAGGGTATTACTGCCAGTGCGAGCAACACAAGTGCTGCCGCAGGCAAGATTGTCTTGCGGGATATCGCGGACGCATAATCAGTGATCATTCGCCTTCGCCTTTTCTTCACCTGTAAGCTACGGAACCAAGGGCCGCTGTCAACAGGGTTCGCGGCAAGGGGTCAGGTCTTGAATCCTGGCATTCGCAGAGGAAAGGGGCCAAGGAATTGTAGATTCCAGATTGACGATTGGAGATTACGGAATCTGAGTTTCCCGGCAGAGAGTCTTTGCTGTCCTCACTCTTCATTCCTCCATCCTCATTCCTCACTCCTCATTCTTCCTCCGTGTTCATCCGTGTTTATCCGTGGTTCATTCTTCCCCTGGCGCTCTTGGCGGTTCACTTCCGTGTTCTGCACTCTGCATTCTGACTTCTGACTTCTCCGCGCTCCCGGCACCAGTCCTTGACACCCCATCACCCGACCGTAATCTTCCGGGTCAGTACAAGGGCGGCGGACGACCGGGTGCACATAGTGCACGAACGGTTGCCGGGCAGCCTGCTTTCGCAGGCGTTCGGCACAGGGAAAGCCGTGAGAATCGGCTGCGGTCCCGCCCACTGTAAGCGGCAGAGCCCGAACCGGGCCCAGGTCGAGCGAACCACTGGCACTTGCCGGGAAGGTGCCCGACTGATGCCGCGAGCCAGGAGACCTGTCCGCCGTCAAAATACGGTAAGCGACTTGCGTGGAAAGGAACATCGCATGAACCGCACCCGCACCATGGCTGTGCTGCTGTTGGCGGCAACAATCGCCCCGGCTTTCGACGGACAGGTATTCGACGCCCACACCCGGCAACCAGTCGCCTGGGCCGAGGTCGAGCTGTTCGGCCTCGGCAACCCGGTCCTGGCCGATGAAGACGGCTGTTTCTCAATCCCGACAACCGCGGCCCGGGTCACGGCCGGCGCGTCGCGCGTCGGCTACCAACCCCGGACCTGGCTGGACCTGGACCCGACCGAGCCGGCGCAGTTGTTCCTGCTCCCGGACGTAATCCGGCTCGACGGCGTGACCGTTTCGGCCTACCGGACCCCGGTGTCAATCGACCGGTCCGGCCCGGTAACCGTGTTCACCCACGGTGAAGTGAGAGCCGACGGCCGGACCGACCTGTCCGACCTCGCCCGTTCAAGCATCTCGGCAATCGCGCGCGACAACGTCAACTTCACGAGCGTCACGCTACGCGGCACCAACGCCGAGCACACCTTGGTCGCCATCGACGGCATCCGGCTGAACTCGGCCCAGAACGGCACCTTCGACCTGACGACCCTGCCGGTGACCTACGCCGACCGGGTGGAACTGGTGCGCGGCGGCAACTCGGCACTCTACGGCACCAGTTCGGTCGGCGGGATGATAAACGTCATCACGCCCGACCCGGCGAAGCTCACCGCCCGGCTGCGCGCACGCCTGGGCTCGTTCGGGCAGCGCTACCTGCACCTGACCCACGGCAACCGCGTGGGCCGGCTCGGCTACGCGCTCGGCACACACTACACCGGGGCCGCGAATGACTTCACCTGGACCGACGACTCCAGCAAGAAGGCCCCGATGCCGAACGCGGACCTGGCCGGCATCGGCGCGTTCGCCAAGGCCACCTACCGGGCCGGGCCCCAGCGGTTCGACCTGTTCGGCGAGTACAACTCGACCGGGCGCGGGGTTCCCGGTTCCCGCACCTGGCCGAGTGACAGTGCGCGCCGCGACGACGTCCGCGGCATCGCCCACTTCGGCTACGCGTTCGAGCCGCACGAGAACCTGCGAACCACGGGCCGGGCCTATTGGCACGACTCCTGGCAGAGCTTCCGCGACCCGGCCGCGTTCGTGCCGACCAATGACACCCATCGCATCACCGACTACGGCCTGCATGTCGACCAGGCCCTGCGCCCGCTCGGGTGGCTGCCGGTCCAGGCCGGGCTCGAAGCCGACCACAGCCTGCTCACGAGTACGAGCGTCGGCGACGCGGAACGGCTCGCGTTCGCGGGCTGGCTGCAGGCGAACGCCGAACTTGCCGGCTTTGCCGTCACGCCGGCCGCGCGGTTCGAGCGCATCCGCGAAGACCACAACCCGGACTCGACCCCCATCCGCTCGACGACCGACGTCCTGAGTCCGAAGCTGACGCTCACCTGGTCCGACCAGTCGTGGCTGAGCATCTACGCCGGGGCCGGCCGCTCGTTCCGGGCCCCGACGTTCAACGACCGGTTCTGGCCCGAGGACATGTGGAGCTACGGCAACCCACACCTGAAACCGGAACTGTCGACCAACTTCGACCTCGGCGTCCGCGGCACCCTCGGCAAACAACTCAGCTACTGGGTCGGCGGGTACTACTCAGACCTGGTCGACCTGATCCAGTGGCAACCGGACTCGCTCTTCCGCTACCGACCGGTCAACGTCGCCGAGGCGGCCATCACCGGCGTGGACCTGGAAGCGGAGTATGCGACGAAACGGCTGGGCGCGCGTGCCGGGTTCAACTGG
>CBDUZK010000238.1:0-3364 GCA_965371675.1 uncultured bacterium
GAGCGCCAGAATCGCACTCTGGAGGCCGCCAGTTCAACCCTGGTCTGCTCCACTCCGACCGCGCGCGGCGGCGATGCGTCGCGCGTCCGGCAATGAAACTCATACCTCGCTCGGTCTTCTTCACCAAAGGCGTCGGACATCACCGCGAGAAGCTCGCCAGCTTCGAAGCGGCCCTGCGCGACGCCGGCATCGCGTCGTATAACCTCGTCCGGGTATCCTCGATCTTCCCGCCCCACTGCCGCATAATCAGCCGCCAGCGTGGCTTCGACCTGCTCACCCCGGGCCAGATTGCGTTTGTCGTGATGAGCGACAACGCCACCAATGAACCCCACCGACTGGTTTGCGCGTCGGTCGGGGTCGCGACCCCGAAGGACCCGACCAAGTACGGATACCTCTCCGAGTATCATTCGTTCGGCGAACGCAGCCGCAAGGCGGGCGACTATGCCGAGGACCTCGCCGCGCAGATGCTCGCCACCACGCTCGGGGTCCGCTTCAACCCGGACACGAGCTACGATGAACGCAAGGAACTCTGGAGAATCTCCGGGGAAATCTACCACACGCAGAACTGCACCCAGACCGCAATCGGCGACAAGAACGGCCGCTGGACCAGTGTCGTCGCCGCCGCGGTGCTCGTCGTCGACTCAATCGACGAGCACTGACCGTATCCCGGTTCCCGCCCGACGTCCGGTTCAGTAGAGCCGGCTGATTCGTACGCCCGAGTAGTAGTGGGTCAGTATCCGGCCGTAGTCGTTCCCGCGCCGGGCCATCTCGATTGCACCCTCCTGGCACATCCCCTTGCCATGACCCCAGCCCCGGCCGGTGATGGTCACCTTCGACCGGCTGGTCTTCAGGTCGAACAGGGTCGACTTGAGCCCGATGCCGAACCGGAAATCCGAGCCCGCGACCCGGCGCCCGCCCTTGCTGGTCGAGAGCTGCAGGTGCAGGACCCGGCCCGAACCGCGTTCCTTGTCCAGTTTCACACCCTGCAGCCGGACGCTCCCGCCCGCGCCGAGCAGCGCACCGAGCTTCCGCTCGAACTCGGCCCGGCTCATGGTCACGGTCCATGAATAGTGCTTGCCACCGGCGCAGAACGGCCGCCCGGACCGGTGGCCGGGAGTATCGCGCACACCCGCCAGGTAGGGTTTCGACGCGGTCCCGGTATGCCCGCCGCAGTTGGCGTGGTACAGCGCCTCGACCGTCTCGCCCCGCCAGGTCAGGACCTCTCCCCGGGTCTGCCGGACCGCTTCGTTCGCCAGCTCGACCTCGGCCCCGAGCCCTTTGTACTCCTGGTCGCGTTTGTAGGTGTCGTAGAGCTGGAACCCGAGGCCCTTGCGCCGCGCGAGCCGTGTGAGGGTGAAACTGCGGGCCGCCACCGCCTGCGCCTTGACCGCCGCGAATGTCTCCCGCCGAATCGGCCCGATTTCCGCCGGCACCACGCCCTGCAGGTATGAATCGAGCCCGAGTTCGTTGACCACCACCAGTTCGTTGTCCGGGTTCACGAACGCGAGGATGCCGCCGCGGTAGCGCCGGCTCCCGACCGTGAACACCGCGTCCGCGTCGGACCGGCAGGACACCGTATCCGACGTACGCTGCCACGTCCGGCCACCGACCGCGACCGCCACGCCGCGGTCGCGGCTCAGCCCGACCGCGACACCGGCCCCGACCGTGCGGCGCTGACGGCCCGCAATCACGGTCATCGCCCGGTTGCAGCGCACTGTCGCGCTCGCCGGGAACGCGGTCAGCCGCACGCGCACCAGCGGCTCGCTGCCTCGACCCGCACGAGTGGAACGGGTTCGCCGGACCCTGCCGCCGGAACTGTAGCAGCAACACGCCAGCGCGGAACAGACCGCGAAGGCGGCGACCGCCGATACCGACCGCGAAATCCGCATCACCGCCAATCTAGCGCGCAACACGACCCCGGTCAACCACTGCGGGACGAACTCTCCCAACACGGTCATTGGAATCCGGGCACTGGTTGTTCATGGCATAACGACTTTACAGATTCGGTGCAGTCACTACAATAGGATTCGACATGCACCATCGACAGGAACGGGTCGCGGATGCCATCCGGGAGGCGGTCGCCCGGATTCTGCTCAACGACGTCTCGGACCCGAACATCGGCTTCGTTACCGTCACCCGCTGCATCATGACGCGCGACCTGAAAATCGCCACCGTCTACTTCTCGTTCCTGGGCGACAAGAAGGCGCGCACGTCCGGGTTCGAACACCTCGAACGCGCCCGCAGCTACATCCGGCGACTGCTGACGCAGCACATCAACCTTCGCTACACGCCCGAACTGCGTTTCGCCCCGGATGACCTGCTGGCGGAGGAACGGCGCGTCGGGAGGCTGCTCGACGACATCATGCCCGAAGACGCGGTTTCCACCGAAGCGGAAGATGACAGCTCGTCCGACCCCGAGTGACCGCCACCCGTCATCCCGCGCCTGCCGCCCTGCGGGGTGTGCTGAACGTCAACAAGCCGGGCGGCATCAGCTCATATGACGTCATCCGCCGCGTCAAGCCGCTGCTCGGCCCGGCCCGCCCGGCCATCGGCCACGCGGGCACGCTCGACCCCCTCGCCGACGGGGTACTGCTGCTCCTGGTCGGCCCGGCCACGCGGGTCAGCCGGTTCCTGCTCGGCTCCGACAAGGAATACGTGGCCGAGCTGCTGTTCGGCGCCGCGACCGACACCGACGACATCACCGGCTCCGAACTGCGCCGGGCACCGGTCCCCGGCCTCGACCGGGCCGCACTCATCCTGCTCCTCGACCGGTTCACCGGCGCCATCAAACAGGTACCGCCCAGCTACTCGGCGCTCAAGCAGGACGGGGTCCCGCTCTACCGCCGCGCGCGGCGGGGCGAGGAAGTACACCCGCGCACCCGCACCGTGACTATCCACGAACTGGAACTGCTCGATTGGCAGCCACCCCGCGCCCGGCTGCGCGCCCTGGTGTCGGCCGGTACCTATATCCGCGCCCTCGCGCGCGACATCGGCGAGGCCGCGGACAGCGCCGCGACCCTTGCCGCGCTCACCCGCACCCGGTCCGGGAGCTTCACCCTCGACCGCGCGGTATCGCTCGACCGGCTCGACTCAGCGAGCCTGCCCGGACTGCTGGTTCCGATTGAGGACGCGCTCGCCGACCTGCCCCGGTTTACGGTCAGCCCGGACCAGGCTCGCAACCTGCGCCAGGGTCGTCCGGTTCCACAGCCCGAGGCTCCCGAAGCCGAATTCGCGCTCGCCGCCACGCCGGACCGTTCGTTCCTCGCAATCGTCGCCAGCCGGGACGGGCTGGTGCGACCGGTTCGCAATCTCTACGGCGGGGAAGAATGAGCGCACCCGGGCCGGTCGTCGCGCTCGGCAGTTT
>CBDUZK010000239.1:0-3358 GCA_965371675.1 uncultured bacterium
GATTACACTCTACGGTAACGAGACAGCATTATGAATCGACTCTTTCACTTCAGGTTGACAATCCTGGTGGTGTGTTTGGCTGCGGTGGGATATGGACAGGAGGTCATCGATTCCATTGACGTCGGCGGATGGAACGTGGCTGGCCTGGTCTACAATGCCAGGGCAGGCGTCGTCTACGGTGGCTGCTACTACGGGCACAGTTTCTTCGCCATCGCCTGCTCCACTAACGAAATCGTGTCACAGATCGAGTTGGTCCGACCATATGACTGTGCGTACTCGGTGACCAGTAACAAGGCATACTGCGGGTTCTCCAACCACGGCGAAGATTCGATACTGGTGGTAGACGGCAGCACGCACACCCGTACCAAGGCCATCCCGGTTATCGGTACCGGGCATCTGGTTTGGGATTCGGCGGGTGATCGTCTCTACACTACCTGCTACTACGATGACTGCGTGGCGGTCGTCGACTGCGGGACCGATTCGGTCATCGGCAACATACCGGTACCCGGCGAGCCGGTCGGGCTGACCATCAACGCCCGGCAGCGCAAGCTCTATGTCCAGAACGACTACGACATGACCGTGTCGGTGATTGACATGGAGACCAACAGCATCATCCGCAACGTACATGTCGGCAACTACCAATTCGCTGCCTGCTACAGCGCGGTCGCGGACAAGTACTACTGCAATGGGGCTGCGGGAGTGGCAGTGATTGATGGCGCGGGGGACACGCTCATCAGGCAGATTGCGCTGCCGCAGGGGTACCTTGCCAAGGCGATGGTATCGGTGGAGACGGAGTCTCTGGTCATGGTGGCAACAAGTAGCGGTGGGTCGGACTCGGTGTTCATGATTGATGTGACCCGTGATTCTATTAGGTCGGCGGTGCGGGTAGGAAGGCAACCCTTGGCACTGGCGTACAGCCCTGTAGCACATGTGGTCTATAGCGCGAATTCCTGCTGGGATGACCTGTCGGTAATAGCCGGAGATGGCTCACGGGTTCTTGGACAGGTTCCGGTCAGCGACATACCCCAGGCGCTGCTTGTGTGTCCGGAACAGGAGAAGCTGTACGTGGGGCACGGGGGGGCGACGTCGATGGTCTACGTAGTCAGGGATGTGATCGGCATCGAGGAGCCATCAAGCCCGGTAGCAAGAGGACAACCTGTTCTCCGGGCTGTCCCGAGCCTGTTTGTCTCGCGGGTCCGGTTGGAAGGGGCGACCGCAGGCATCGCGGTCCATGCTCAGGACGGACGGTTGTTGAGGAGGCTGCGGGTCTGGCCCGACCAGGCAGGCTGCTTGGTCTGGGATGGCAAGGACGAACGCGGTTGCGAGGTTCCGGCCGGCGTCTATTTCGCGGTAGCTGAAGGCGCTGCCGGCGGCCGAGTCAGGTTGGTCAAACTGAGGTAGTATGTAGACGGGGGAATCCCGGGGACATAATAAGAGATTATTGACATTCGCTGGGGGGTATGGGGTTATGGGATAATGGGGACGCTGGGGTTGTTGAGAAACCCCGCTTTCGCGGAATCCCGTGGAACAGACCACGAAGCTCCGCCAGCAAGTTATGCAATATCATGGCTTACAGCGCTGGCTTTCGTCCCGAAAAGGCATCGAGACACAGGACCACGCTTTTTCAACAGCCCCACGCTAGCCGTTTTCTGTTCGGCTCTGAGGTGTCGGTGTCGCTAACCTGTCTCGTTCGACATGGAGTTACGGGGACACAACACCCAACTCAATCCTGAGCGGCAGAAGCCAGGTCAGACGCGAAGCTTGAGGAATTGGAGCGGGGAAGGACGAGCGCTGTGTCCCTTTGTTCCGCTGGATGCCTTTCTGTCGATATTTTACTCTGTAGTAAAGGGGGCGGCAAGCGGCGGAGCTAAGGTAACTCCAGGTGTCACGGCCTGTTGCCGGGCTTGGGCTTCAACCCCTCCTGCACCCCCCGGGTGACCTTACCGGCGACGATAGCCGTGACTCTTGCCAAGACCCTTCGGGAGACGGTTCGGTTGACGATGCGGGTTACGATGAGATTGACGATACCCGGGACTTTGCCCGGGATGATACCGGCGACGGTTCAGGCTACGATGCGGGCGACGGGAACGGCAACGGTTCACGTGACCATGCCGGTGCCGAGTAGAGCGACGACGACGGCAATAGGACGGGCAACGATGCAGGCAACGATGCCGGTGACCCTGGAAGTCATCCTGAGAATGATCCGCAGGACCACCGGCCAGATGACCATGACCGTGGGTTCCGGTCGGGAATAACGGGGACGCCGGGGCTCCGGACCGAACTCGCGGGAAGACATCCAGCGGGTTTTGTGGAATGATGGGGGCTGGGACTTCGGGCATGAGCCGGAGCGCGGGTTGTTGCGTCGGCTGTGGTGAGGATTCTTGCACCGGCCTTCGTGGTTGTCTCGGGCAGTGTCATGGCTCTTGTTTCCGGAGTGGTCGCGGCGTCAGCCTGGGTATGACCCATGGTAGTTGCCGCGTCGGCCGCCGTGAGGAGGGAGGCGGCCCCCCGAGCGGTACAGGGGACGGCCCCTGGAACAGCGCTGAAGCTGCAAGTGGCTCGTTGGCAAGCACATAGCGGATATGTTACGTTTCGGGGTCCAGTTGTCTCCAGTCCCTGGTTTTCGAGGGCAGCCCAAGTTCGTCAAGTGATTGCCATGTAGTTGGTTACGAGTCGGGCGGCCGAGTTTCTGGCCAGAGGTGTGATGCGGCCGGGTCGGTCAGCGGCTGTGAGGGGCGGCGAGGTCCCAGCCGACTTTGAGTGCGCGTCGGTTGAGGTCGAGGGTGCGGGGCGGGACCCGGCCCGCGAGGGCGAGTTCGAGCGATTCGATGCGGACAATTCCGGTGACCCGGGCGAGAGCCCCGAGCATGAGGATGTTGGTGAACAGTTCCCGGCCGAGTTCTTTGCGGGCGGTCTCGGACATGGGCAGGCAGATGGCGTCCTGTCGCGGGCATTCGTGGACGTGGAAGGCGTCGATGATCGCGGTGCCGTTGGCTTTCAGGTCGTCGAAGTACTTGTCCACAGCCTGCTGGCTGAGGCAGACGAGTACGTCGAGGCGGCGGGATTTGGGAAACAGTATCGGCTCGTCGGAGATGATGACGTCGGCTTTGGACGCGCCGCCGCGTGCTTCCGGGCCGTAGCTCTGGGTCTGGACCACGTGGCATCCTTCGTGGACCCCGGCCGCGTCGGCGAGGACGATGCTGGCGAGGATGAGTCCCTGGCCTCCGGTCCCGGCGAGGCGGACTTCGGTTCTCATGAGTCGCTGTTTTCGTGCGCGCGTTCGCGCACGCCCTGGTAGAGTTGCGTGTAGGGCGGGACTTCCTCACGGTCGTGGAGCACGCCGATGACGAACTTGTCG
>CBDUZK010000240.1:0-3357 GCA_965371675.1 uncultured bacterium
CCCGGGTCCAGGCAGATCTCACGCGGGTAGCTGCCGACCGGAATCACACCCAGGATGCTGTCACCGCTCCCGCAAACCACGGTGACACTGTTTCCCTCCTCGCTCACGCAGTAGACCACGTTGCGGTCCTCGTTGTAGAGAAGCCGGATTGGGTCGGCGTCGACCGGCATGCTGGCAATGACTTCGCGCGTCACCGCGTCGACGACCCAGAACTTGTCGCGGTGCTCATCCGCAGCATACAGCTTGCGGTCATGGGAGTTGTAGCACAGGCTCCACGAGCTGTAGACCGGGACGACCCACTTCAGCGTGCGGGTCAGGTCCCGGTCGAGCACGGTCAAGTCTCCGGACGCCTGCCAGACCGTGCTGTCCACCGGGTTGACGAGCAGAGCGTGGGCCGGGCCGAGAGTATGCGTGGAGTCGCACACCCAGATGATATCTTCCACGTACGCGGCCTGCACCGCAACGAACAACAACAGGATTGTCCCGATAGGTTTTCCCATCACATCCTCCTACCTCTGAATCACGACTTTGCGGACGGACGAGGGTTCGGCCTCCGGTCGCACAAAATACACTCCCGGGCTGAGCCGGCTCACGTCGTTCTCGCCGGGCAGGAGGTCGAGCACGTGTCGACCGACTACATCGAGGAGCATCGCCGACTCCTTGCCAGTCAGAGACAGAGTCCCACGTATGAGGGTCGCGCTCGCGCGTTTCTCGCCTACTCTCGAGAGTTCCTCGATAGCGGGAGGGTCCTCACGGTACACCGCAAACTGTGCCGACCTGACGGCATAGACCCGATTGTCGATAGGGTTCCATGCCATGCTCCAGGGGAAGCTGCGCGGGAAGTGCAGTTCCGCAATGACCGAGTCGGTCGCGCAGTCCAGGACCGCGGTTATGCCGGAACCACACCCTCCTAGATAGAGCTTGTCGAATCGCTCGTCCATGACCCCGGCCTTCTCGAACTCCAGCGGCATCGTACCCAGCAGGCTACCGGCCCGGCAGTCGAACACCGCGAAATAGCGACGAGAGCTTTCCCGTGCAAGGTAGAGCTTGCCGTATCGACGGTTCCAGAACAACGTATCGGGAGCGAACGGTAGTGTGTCGATATCGACCACGGAGTCAGTCATAACGTCGATTGTGTAGAGAAGCCTGTCCTCGTCATTCGCGAAGTAGACCACGTCCTGTTCGGTGTTGGCTAGCATCTTGCCATTCGTCACGTCCTCTCCGAGCTCAAGCGAGTCCACGATGCTGTCTGTCAGAGGATCCAGGATGAAGACCGTGGGCGGTCTCTGATGAGCGAAGTAGATGCGGTCGGAGCGCGGATGGTAGACCGCACAGGGAACCTCATCTCTGAGCGGGATGGCGTCCAGCATCTCACCCCTGAGGCAATCATAGACATAGACAGGAGTCCGCGACCCGACCTGGTTTGCGGCGAACACGTAGAGCTTCTGCAGCGTCGGGTGAAGAACACACCTGGCCTCATTCACCTGCGGAATGCTGGCTGAGTTGATGACCTCGTCCGAGTTGCAGTCTACGACGGCCAACCCGTACCAACCGACCACGTACAGCCGGTTCAACGCGGGATTCAGAATCGGACACACATCCCTGCCGAACCAGAGGTCGGGAGACGTGATTATCCGAAGCAGGCGGAGGTCGGACGAGAAGACGGCTATCTCGTTCTTGCTGTCGTTGAATGCGTACAGCTTGTTCCCGGCGGGGTTGTAAACCAGCCTGCGGAAGTAGTGATAGCGGAACTCCAATGCGCCGGACAGCGTGTCGGCCGAACCGTCAATCACGAATATCGTATCCCGCTCCATTGCGCAGTAGACCTCGTTCCGATTCGGGCTGCAGCCAATCGTGCGTCCGAGCATATGGGTTGAATCGGGCACACGAACAACCGTCCGGGCAACATCCAGGGTGTCTATCACGGCGACGCCAGCTGGGTCACGAAGTGCCGCATACACCTTGCCCGTGGGCGGACTGAAGGCCAGATCATTGACATAGGCGTCGAAGCTCACGCCCGCCCGAAGGCTATCCGTGGCGCAATCGAGCACGTACACCGAATCGCGTACCGTGCAGTACAGACGTCCCAGCACCGGATTGTACAGCATCTCGGATGGCCGCTCGGGCTCGTCGAGCACACCCGCTGAGACCAGCAAGTCGGCATCCATGACGGTCACCATGTAGCCGTCCGAACGCGAGTACCCTCTGCAGTAGAGCTTCCGCTCGGCTGTTGCCAGACAGACCCCGTAGGCCAGATAGGTATCGGCAATCTCGTGCAAGCTGTACGTTCCTGTGGCGCAGTCGATGGCAGCGATGTAGGCAGTATCCGTGGTTCGCGTGCCGACCAGCACTCGGTTCGTGATGGAGTCCCACACCGGCGCGGTGAGCAGTCCCGGCATGGGGATGGAATCCGTGATGGAGTCCAGCGTGACGTCCAAGACGTACACCCAGGTGTCCCAGTCTTCCTCGTCGGAGGCAGCGATGTACACCTTGTTCGATGTCCGACTCCACGTCAGACCCGGGTACTCGTTCTCCCCGATCCGGGTGGTCCAGAGAGTATCCCGGGTAGACAGGTCCACTGCCGTGAGCCGCAGCCAGTAGCCGGAGACGAAGTAGGCTTTCCCGACGTCCTCGCACACAATGCCGATGCCCGGGGCCTCAATCCTGCGCTCACACGTCAGCGTCACCGGGTCGAACACTAGCGCATACTCTCCGCTCGGAACCCAGCACTTCCCGGTCACCGGATTCACGAGTATCGAGCTCGGGCCGGAGAGCGCTCCGGCCGAGTCGGGCAGGTCGACCAGCTTCTCCAGGTACTGCCCCGCTCCAATTGTGACGAGTAGAAGAACTGACAGACAAATGGCTCGGCGCATGGCTCTTCCCTACCTCTGAATCAGGACCTTCCGGCCCGGCATTCCCGACGGCAACAAAGAAGCACTCGCCACACCGGCCCATTCGTCCAGCTGGGCGATGGCTGCGGTCGCGGTCAGGACGACTGCAAGAACGATGATTCTCTTCACAACGTCTCCTTGACGCCGCTCGGCGTCGCCCGATTCTACGGCCGAAATCGCCCGGTTGTCAAGCGCCGGCCATGATTCACCGGTCAGCAATGTCCGACCCGGCGTGTGCCGGGTCTGGGGCGCGAGTGTCGTTGCTTCAGTGTTCATAAGTTTGTACCTCTAACTACTATCAGTGAAAATCACCTGTTTTGCCGCACTTTTCGAGCAGAAAGCTCGTAAGTCACGCAAATCGGTAGCCCCCGGACGGTCCCCCCCACGGTCCCCCGGACGGTCCTCCCCACGGTCCTCCCCACCGTCTACCCCACGGTGGGGTCCACGGTCCTCCCCACGGTCCACC